>CAJXPI010000189.1 GCA_913057875.1 uncultured Flavobacteriales bacterium | reverse complement strand
AGCGTCAGATGTGTATAAGAGACAGATTTGAAAGAGAATCAGAAAAATGTTTCTCACCGGCCAGCTAAACTTTTTTCTTTTGATATGGCTAGATATGTAGAATTGAAATCTAAAGGGATTTCATTTGAACTTTAAATTATGAGAATTATTTCGTTTCTATTTTTTATGGTTGCTTCTATAAATCTTCATGCGCAGGCGGTTAAGGTGGAAGTCGTAAGCGAAAATGGAGAATATTATCTCACAAGAGGAGGTGAGCCCTACTACATTAAAGGTGCAGGAGGTCATGATCATTTGGATGAGCTGATCTATTTAGGAGGGAACTCCATTAGAACTTGGAGTGCAGAGGATGCGCAAGAAATTTTAGATGCGGCTCATGAAAAAGGTTTAACGGTTATGTTCGGGCTTTGGGTGCAGCATGAGCGTCATGGGTTTGATTACAATGATGAGTTGGCGGTAAAAAAACAATTAGATTTATTTACAAGTACCGTTCGTAAGTATAAAGATCATCCAGCATTATTGTTGTGGTGTATTGGTAATGAAATGGACCTTTTTTATACCAATACAAAGGTGTGGAATGCGGTTCAGGATATTGCGGCCATGATTCATAAAGAAGATCCCAATCATCCTACCAGTATGGTAACTGCAGGATTGGATAGTAATGAGGTTCAAGAGGTGTTGGCTAAAGTTCCAGATTTGGATATCTATGGATTTAATACCTATGGTGATATTGCAAAACACTCTGCAAATATTGAGAATTATGGATGGAAAGGTCCCTATATTATTTCTGAGTGGGGTCCAAATGGCCACTGGGAAGTGGAGAAAACCAAGTGGGGAGCACCTATTGAGCAAACCAGTACGGAAAAGTCAAATTCGTATCAGGAACGATATGAAAACTACATAGCCACTAAAAAAGGAAAGTGCATTGGGAGTTATGTATTTCTTTGGGGACAAAAGCAAGAGACGACATCTACCTGGTACGGTTTGTTTACTGCAGAGGGTTATCCAACAGAGCCTTTAGATCAGTTGTATGTTGCCTGGCAAGGCAAAAGGCCGGTAAATGCATCTCCATCTATTCAACGTATTTCATTAGATGGCAAACAAGGCAATCAAAGTATTTACCTTAAGGCTAAAGACGTTTATGACGCACAGGTTAGCTGGGTTGAACCAGATTCCAACAAAGTAAAAGTAGAATGGGTGATTTTTCCAGAAAGTAACGCAGTAAGTGCGGGAGGAGATTTTGAAAGCGCCTTACAACCTGTTTTGGGATCGTTAAGCAAAAGAAAAGATAACTCTGTTCACCTAAGAGCTCCTAGCAAAGAAGGGGCCTATCGATTATTTGTTTTTGTTAGGGATAAGGATAATAGAACCGCTTATGCTAATATACCCTTTTATGTGTTGCCTAGGTTGGAGTTAGACCCTCCGGCAAAAAGTGTGCGATTAAAAAAGCAAGAGTTGGAGGTAGAAAGAAACTGAAATCATGAAAAAAACTAATACGATACAAATACTTTCTGTTTTTGGTTGGCTACTATTTAGTTTCAACGTGTTCGGTCAAATGCCTGATACGAGTTCGGTACTGGATTGGACGAGAGGAAATTTCCCAAAAGAGAAGGATCCGGAATTATATCAACTTAAAGCAACCGGATTTTATCGATTTTTTGCCACTCATTTATCCTTGCCTGATCCCTACATTTTAGATCAAAATTCAGGGTCTTTAACCAAAAAGAACACCTTGTTTATTGGAGATGACGCTCAGTTACCTAATCTCATGGTAAACGTTTCTGGAAGACCGAGTAAAAAGGTCTCCTGGGGATTTGATTTATTTATGTTTCAATTTTTGAATGGAGAGATAAATTCAGCATATAATCCAGCCGTTCCAAATACTGATAGACCTCCCGTATGGAACCCGCTGTCAGGTGCAAGACTGGGAGGCAACATGGGCCTAAATCTAGGTTTAAATCTTTATGGATCTTACTATACCAAAAAGGGCACTTTCAATATCCGAATGGGAGGTATACATTGGTATTCTATTAGTGATTTGACCTTGGGGAACTTTAAAGGCTATAATAGGTTTTTACTGAATGAAAGAAATCCTTGGGATCCGATTGGTAAAAATATTGGTGTTAGGTATAACCAGATGTATGAAAATGGAGCGGTTTATCAAGATGCCCGTTGGGGAGAAAGAGCGGTTCAGGGACTGATATTAGAAGGGATAGGATTGCCCAATGGCTGGAGTTTTGGAGGAATGTATGGAAAAACCGAACTAAATGGAGGGTTCTTAACCATACCCAACGTGAGTTATGGTGGTAATTTAAAAAAGGTCTACAAAAAAGCCGATTACATTAGCTTTAATACCTTAAACAACAATACTTGGGTGGATAGTTTAAATACATTGAAACTAGGTTTTAACGTATTTACATTGGAGTGGTTAGGTACCTTTAACGGAATGCAGGCACATGTGGAGGTAGGTACAGGAAGATATATTAGTCCCATAAATGATTATCCTTGGGGTGAAGCCATTTCTGCAAAATTACTTTTCACCGAAAAGGTGATAAAGTTTCCATTAGAACTACATTATTATCGTATTAGTCCTTATGTAGTAAATAACAATGCCGTTTTTTGGAACACCTCTATTATAGAATCTGCTATTGTAGATAGACCAAATGGAGGCGTTCAAAGTTCGAGTGTATTAACACCATTTTCAAGTTCTATGGTCTCTATTGGACAAATGACCAATAATAGAACCGGGGTTAATTTGAATACCGCCTTTAAAATTGGCAAAGTGGCCATGAGTATGGGATACGGTGTATCTTCCGAAATTGACGCTTTTCAAAATAGAATTACTTTTTCTCATTACGTAAACCAATTAACACGATCTAGGTTTTGGCGTTGGGAATTTCCTCAAAACATTGGTCCATACGAACGCTATGATAAGGTGTACCGAGATGCTTATCAAAAAGTAACTGTTACGGATGATAGTTTAGGTTTTTCAGTGAATCCTAAGAAATTTAATCAGTTAGAAATTCATGCCAAGTACCGAACTAAACTGGCCTATCGAAACTTCTTTGTTTTCTTTTTGGGTAGGTACAACACCGCGCAACCAGAATTAACGCTTCTTCCAGCGTTTTCCGAAAAAGCTTATTTGCGTCAATACAACACCGAAATGGAATTATACTATCAAGTAGCTAAGCCGTTGTTCTTGAGCATGTATTTAGGTTATGAAAGAGTGTTAGGAAATTATCAAACAGAATTAAATACGGAAACCTTAAGACCACTAAATCAAACCGGATATGGTATTGGAGGTGGAATTGATGTGAGTTTAAGTAAAAATGCGGGGCTTTATGTAAGGCATCGATGGATCTCATTCGAAGACACCAGTTTTAGATTAGATCAGTTTAAAGGTCAAGAAACTCAAGTAGAATTAAAAGTATTTTTCTAATGAAAAGCAATAAAATAATATTCCTCTTAGCAGCAATTCTCCTTGCCATAAATGCTTTTGGGCAGAAAAAAAAGATTTGGGTTTCGGGTGCTGCACGTGCCAATATGTATGGTGATGTGTATTCTAATGAAGCACAAAACGATACCATTACCCCTCGTAATACTCAAGGGGGGCATGCGCTAGTTGATTTAGGAGTGAACATACAGCCTACCGATCAAATTTTGATTCAAGGTATGGTTAGAATTCGTAACGATTATGGGGGGTTTTGGGGATCTGGGGTAACCTTTGATGTGCGACAATTATCTATAAAGGGGATTTTAGGTGGGTTCTTAAAGTATCAATTAGGAGATATAAACTACAAATTGACCGATTATACGTTTAATAATAAAGAAAGCTTAATCAATAAATATAAGGGAGTCATTACCGCCCCTAATTTAGATCAGGTTCGATACGACCTCTTTTACATGGATGACAATACTTGGCGTCAACAAGGAGGGGCTGTTGATTTTGCTCTAGAGTTTGATAAAGGAATCAAGGAAGTGGGTTTTGATTTATTTACAACCCGAGTAAGACCCACCAATTTTAGTACACAAGACGACCGTTTATACAGTGGAGGAGGGGTTGTTCTTACGCAAAGCAAATACTTAAAGTTAGGTGGTCAGTTTGCCAACTTGTATGATTTTAAGGGTACTAGTGATAATGAGGTGTATTTGAATAATCCCGTTTATACCGCAAGTGCTGAAGTAAAGTACAAATGGAACAAGACACATCTTATGTTAGGTACGGAATTAGGGAATTCTAAATTAAAATGGGATGGTAGCGCTGATGCTCCAGTATTGGAAGACTTCTTCTACGATGTGAATCTAAAAGCGGCCTTTGAACGGTATGGGTTAGATGTAAAGTTGGGGTACCGAGAAGTAGGTCCAAACTATAGAAGCGCGGGTGCCCAAACGATGAGGATAAACTATCTAGCCGCACCAGCAGCGTATCAACGCTATGGAAACGATCAGGAATTGCGCGCTATTTCTATGGTAGACTTAACACGTGATGCTTCGTTATACCAAACTCAAATTGTAGCAGGATTGATGGCCTATGATCCGAGATATGATAACGCAACTCCATATGGTAGAGCCACACCAAACAGAAAAGGATTGGATACGGAAATTAATTATACGGATAAAAAGGATAGATGGGGTGTATCTGCAGAATTAGCCTTGTTGTCAGATGTAGTGGGTCAGGGTACTACCTCTTTGAAAAATTATACTACCACGGGAATTTCTGCTGATTTAAGAATTGGTAAATTCTTAAACTGGGAAAAAAGAAAACTATGGATTAACGCGGCAATAGGTAATCAACAAACCAAGCGATCTGGATCACAAGAATTTGAAAATTCTGATTTGCAATCTCAATTTGGATTGATAAATCTAACCGCAACTATTTATGGAGATTTAGATTTTATTGCAGAATATAGAACTTGGGCAACCAAAGGAAATGATCAATTGGCAGAACGAAATGAATATTCCGTAATTGTAGACTATTCGGAATACGCAATTGATTACAATGAACAAATTATTGGAGCCGGACTTCAATATGGGTTTACTGAAAAATCTAATTTACGGTTTATGTGGCAAACATCGCGGTGGCGTGACGCTCAAAGTGTGACTCTACCGTATGACTTGGATACTTGGACTTTGTTATTTACCATGAAATTTTAGAAATCATGATGAAAAAGATTTTAATAGTTTGTTTAGGGGCATTGGTATGGGTTTCATGTGAAAGAAATACAGATGTGTTAGGTCCTAATTTATCGGATATATATGGTGATTTTCAAGTGTTTGAAACATTGGATGTCAGTGCTAAAAATGTTGATTTCTCTATAGGAGAATCCGTTTACTTCTCCGCCAGATTTAGCAAAACCGTAGATTGGGAAGTGAAAATTGAAGGCCAATCCTCCGGGGCTACAAAAGTGATTACAGGTAAATCTAAGACACTAGATGAGTTAAACGCTATATGGGACGGTACGACTACCGTTTTACCCATGTTTAAAAATGAAAGATGTAATGCCTATTTATCATTACCTGAAGAGGTTTATGCAGATACCATAATAGGAATCACTATAGATAGTACCAAAACTAATGAAGGTTTTGTGGTGGCAGATTTTGAAAATGGAATAAATCCAGGTTGGGATATTTTTAAGCAATCAGGAGGCGATATGACATTCGAAATTGTAAATAATGATAGTGCTGCCGAGCGCTCGCATTATTATGATATGGGTGGGGAAGTAAATTTTGATTATCTAATTGGGTATATCTATTTTCCAGCAGATGCCTATGGAGAACCCACTTTTCCTCTTTCCCCAATTCCTCAAAATGTTTATTTCAATGTGATGTTAAATAAACCAGAAACTATCACCAACGAGATTATTCTTTTTCAATTCGTGGAAGATGAAAATGGAGATGGAATTTTCCAAGAAGCTTCAGAGGATATGTATTCCCTGTCTCTTATACACATC
>CAJXPI010000188.1 GCA_913057875.1 uncultured Flavobacteriales bacterium | reverse complement strand
GCGTCAGATGTGTATAAGAGACAGGTGTATGGTGAACTACATCGAATTCGCCTCCTAATTTAGAATACTCGTTTTTTAAAGTATTGAAACAGTGCGGACATGTAGTCACCACTTTAGTTACGTTATATCCTTGCAACACCTGAATATTCATCATAGCTTGCATTTGGAACAAAAATTCGTTTCCGGCCCTTTTAGCTGGATCACCAGAACAGGCTTCCTCAGTTCCAAGTACGGCAAATTTAACTTCCGCCTTATTCAAAATTTTCACGAAAGCTTTGGTGATTTTCTTAGCTCTATCATCAAAACTACCGGCACAACCTACCCAAAACAAAACTTCAGGGGCTTCACCCTTTGCCGTTAATTCGGCCATAGTTGGAACTACTAACTTATTTTCCATTTTCTGAATATTCAATGTTATTATTACTGGATTACTTTAAGACTACTCGTCTTTCCAGTTTAAACGATCTGCTTGTGCAAATTGCCAAGGAGCCCCGTTGTTTTCAATATTGGTATATACCGCATTTAGTTCAGCTGGGCCTTGCGACTCTTCCATCACTAAATATCTTCTTAAATCTACAATAATTGACGCTGGATCAATTAAGATTGGACAGGCTTCTGTACACGCGTTACAGGTGGTACACGCCCAAATTTCTTCCGGTTTGATGTAATCGTTTAATAACGAAATTCCATCTTCATACTCTGGACCATTCGCATCAATGCCTTTACCTACTTCTTCCAAACGATCTCTGGTGTCCATCATGATTTTACGAGGAGATAACGCTTTACCCGTAAGATTTGCTGGACAAACAGAAGTACATCGTCCACACTCGGTACAGGTGTACGAATCCATTAATTGCTTCCAACTTAAATCCTTTACATCCTTAGCGCCAAAACGAGAAGGTGCGGCTTCTTCGGCCCCCTCTGGTGGTGCAGCGTAGGGATCAATACTTGGATCGAACATCATCTCTACCTCTTTGGTTACCGATGCTAGATTGTCTAATTCTGTTTTTGGTTCTAACTTACTAAAGAACGTATTTGGGAACGCCATAATAATATGGAAGTGCTTTGAATACGGTAGGTAGTTTAAGAAAGCTAAGATTCCTAAAATATGAAACCACCAAGCTCCTCTTTCAATATACATTAAGGTATTTAAGTCCTCAGGCATTAACCCAACTAAAAATTGGCTTATCGCAAAATGGCCATCTAAATTCAATGCGTATTTACTCAAACCTGCTGCCTCTAAGATTTCAGGCGATTGTGCCATTAAAACTTGATCAGCTGCGTTCATGATTAATAAAGCCGACATCAAAATAAACTCAATATAAAGAATGTATAACGCATCATTCTTTGCCCAGCCTTTCATTTCCTTACTCCAAAAACGAGGAATACGAACAATCATTCTTCTGATCCAGAATACAGTTACTCCAACAATTACCAATAAGGCAAGAACCTCAAAGAAATTGATAATCATGAAATAGAAATTTCCTAATACGGCATGAAACATTCTATGTGTTCCAAAAATTCCATCTAATACGATTTCCAGTACCTCAATGTTGATTAAAACAAACCCTACATAAACAAAAAGGTGCAACAACCCTGCTACTGGACGCGCATTCATTTTAGACTGCCCCATAGCCACCTTTGCCATGGTCATCCATCTTTCGTTTTTTCTATCTGAACGGTCTTCATCTCTACCCAAAAGGATGTTTCTACGAATAAACCCTACTTTTTTACCGAAGATGTAACCACCTGCAATAAGAACTGCAACAAAAATTATTGAACTAATCATCTGTTTGAATTATCTAATTTGATTCTGGAGCCTCTGATTCCTCTTCGCCCTTGTCTTTACCTCCCCAAATGGAAAAATGTACGTAACGCTTTGGATGCTCTTGCATGTCTTTTAATAGTACGTCTAAATCAACCGCAGATTGATTTAAGTTGACATACAAAGAACTGTCATTTAACATTTTACCCATGGTTCCAGTACCATTATTCACTTTTTCCATGGCATCTTTCATGCTTACCACAGCGGCATTGGCATTATCTAAGATAGCCTTAATATCGGTCTGACTTAGTGAATCTGTTAACTGATGCATGTTAGCCAAAGAACTTGAAATATGCTCATTGTTATCCTTTAAGTTAGAAGTAACCGAGGCTAGGTTTGAAGTAATTTGGTTAATATTCGACTTTTCATTTTCCATAATACCATTAATGGTATTTAATGAAACCTGAACTGTTTGTAATAAAGTGTCTACTCTAATCAACAAGGTTTTAGCCTTTTCTTCGTAGGGAGCAATACGTCTTTCAATTTCTGCCATCATACCATCAGCATCTTGGCTTAACAAAGTATCTCCCATTTGAGCTCTATCAGCGGCATCACCAATAAGTAAATTAATGGCTTTCGATCCAAATAAATCCGTGCTTAAAATTTGAGCGGTTGAATTTTCTGAAACGAGAATAGATTCATCGGTCACTACATATTCGGCAACTAATCTGCCAGAACCACCGGGTAAAAAAGTAATGGACTTCACTTTTCCCACTGGAAAGCCATTAAGTACTACCTTACTTCCCACATGCAATCCTTCTACATCATTATAAATGGAATAGTACGTAGTGCCTTTATTAAATACGCTATTCCCCTTCAAGTAGTCAAACCCGAAATAAAAAATAACAAAGCCCGCAAGGGTTAATAAACCTACCTTAATTTCTTTTATTCTCATGTAGAAATAATAATGCCCAAAATTGCCATTTTTCAATTAGATAACCGAAGGAATGACCATTTTTATTTTTTATTGAGATAGACGTTCCGCTTCCTTAAGCGAAATTCTTTTTCCTTTGTAAAAGGCGACCATAATGCAGTCTTTAAAATCCTTTTTTCTCAATTCTCTTTGGTAATCCAATGCTTCGTTAAAATCGGAATAATGCCCAAGATAATACACATAGCTTTTCCCACTCGATTCCATAGAAATATCTCCATGTCCCTTAAAGTTATAGCTCTTAAGTTCGAGTATTTTAGTAGAAGTAGCTACTTGAATTCTGTATTCCAAATCAGGAACAACTGTTTTAGTTTCACTAGATATATCTAGTCCGGAAACGGTGGTTGTTTTAGGAGCATTTGGAACCGAGGGAGCTGTTTTTTCTTTTGGGGTGGATTTACCCCCACTTTTTTCCTTCCCGGCAATAGAAGTATCTACACCCTCCAATTTCATTTTATACTGTTTAAAAGCTCTATAAATAGCGGAAGCCATATATACTTGTCCCTTTTCAGAATTTAGGAAATCTTCTTCTTCATGATTACTAATAAAGCCCAATTCAATAAGCACACTAGGCATCATAGTGTAAGAAATCACCCAATATCCAGCTTGTTTCACGCCTCTGTTTTTACGTCCTACGCGTTCCGTAAATTGCTTTTGTACGAGATCAGCAAATTCAATACTATTATTTAAATAGGTTTGGTGCATCATACTCAATCCAACCATAGTTTCAGGAGCCGATGGATCAAAACCTTCGTAATGTTCTTCATAATTATCCTCGAGGGTAATTACCTGGTTTTCACGTTTGGCTACCTCCAGGTTCGACTTTTCTTTAGTTACCCCGATAACATACGTTTCTGTACCTCTAGCCGCTTCGTTACCATTGGTATTACAGTGTATTGAAATAAACAAATCGGCTTTAGCCTCATTGGCAATTTTGGTTCGTTGACGAAGCTCAATAAACTTGTCTTCATCTCGCGTCATGATCACTTCTACATTATCATAATACTCCAAAATATAATCGCGAAGTTTGATGCTAACTGATAAAGCTACATCTGCTTCGGTATCATTGTGTCTTCCTGTACCAATTGCGCCAGGGTCTTTACCACCATGACCTGCGTCAATGATTACACGTTTTAATTCGTAACCTGTTGGGGTTTGGGACATTAAAACTACGGGCATCAGAACCACAATTAATACAGACAATAAAAATTTTTGTTTCATTAAAATAATGTTTCTTTCAAATTGTTAAGATGTGTGTCTAGCACAAACGAATGCTTAAATTTGCAACATCAAAATCGATACCAACAAAAATAATTCTGATAAATTGTATTCCTTATTTAACGGTTATAAATTAATTCACGCGTTGGTGTTAATTGCATTATTTGCGTTAACTCCTGGTTTTGTGAAAGGTAGCGAAAATTTACCGCGATTTTATCTACCTTCCGATACCCTAACCGAAGTTGAGGCTGTTCAAGAGCTCATTTTAGACACCCCAATTGATACCAACACCATTGACTCCTTAAAAGCTTCCGTTGAAAAGAAAAAGAAAGAATCTAGTTTTAAATCGGAAGTTACGTATCACGCTGATGATAGTATCATGATTGATAACATCAATAACAAGGCTATATTGTGGGGTAACGCTTGGGTTAAATATGAAGGTATTCAATTAGATGCTGATTTTTTGGAAATTGATTTTGCAAAAAACGAAGTTTACGCTAAAGGATTACCTGATAGCACCGGGAAAATTATAGACACACCCGTATTTCAAGAAAAAGGGAAGGAATACAAATCAGGAGAGATGGTTTATAATTTTAACACAAAAAAGGGATTAATTAAGAAGATAACCACCCAGGAAGCGAGTGGATACATTCATGGTGAAACCATTAAAATGGCTTCTGAAGACGTGTTTTATATTAGAAACGGAAAGTATACTACATGTAACAAGGAGCACCCACATTATCATATTCAGGCTCAGAAATTAAAAATCATTAACAATGATAAAATTGTAACGGGGCCAGCCTATTTAGCCGTAGAAGATGTACCTACCTTTTTAGCCGTTCCTTTTGGGTTCTTTCCGAATCAAGATGAAAGAACCTCTGGCGTTTTGATTCCAACCATTGGAAGTTCAGCCACCAAAGGATTCAACTTAATGGATGGAGGGTATTATTTTGGATTTAGTGACAAATTTGATTTTCAAATTACGGGTGACGTTTATACCAATGGTAGTTGGGCGGGTAGAGCTTTAGCACGGTATAATACTAGATACAAGCGTAATGGTAATTTCATGTTTAACTATACCAACAGTAATACCGGAGAAAGGGATACGGAAGAATTTGTTCAAAAGAAATCTTATTTTGTTACCTGGACTCATACGCAAGACCCTAAGGCAAAACCGAATAGCGACTTTAGAGCCACCGTAAGAATGGGGAGTCCCGATTATTTTGAAAATGATTTAAATACCAATTCTTCTGCCTATTTAAGAAACGAATTTTCGTCTAACATAACTTATACACAAAGATTTGCAAGAAGCCCTTTTTCAATAAATTTAAATGCGAGTCACAATCAGAACAAAAGCGATTCATCCATCAGTTTTACTTTACCAGAATTACAGGTCAATATGGCCCGTGTCTATCCCTTTAAAAGAAAAGTTAAAATTGGAAAAGACCGTTGGTATGAAAAAATTGGAGTTAATTATTCAGGTAATGCAAAAAACAGGTTGAAAATGAACTCTTATCAATTATTTGAGGACCCTGAAAACTTAGATTCTACTTTTGTAAGTACTCCTGCAGAAATCAACTATGGAGCCAAACAAACGGTAAATATTAACACCAATATGAAAGTGGGCCATTTCACGTTTTCTCCTGGAGTTAGATATGATGAAACGTGGTATTTCAGATCTGCCCAACAAACGTGGGTACCTCCTTCTGACTCGACCATGAATGGAGCTATTCGTATGGACACCACTAACGGATTTAAGCGTTACGGAAGTATTGACTTAAACGCATCCTTAAATACTAAACTTTACGGGATTTATTCATTTAGAGGCGAAAGGCTAAAGGCGATTAGGCATACCATGACCCCTAGCGTTTCCATTAATTATAAACCCGATTTGAGTACTTTGCACCCTGATTATTTTGGAACAGTTCAAACAGATACCTGTCTCTTATACACATCTCCGAGCCCACGAGACTCCTGAGCATCTC
>CAJXPI010000187.1 GCA_913057875.1 uncultured Flavobacteriales bacterium | reverse complement strand
GCAACTCCAGGACGAATAACAGAGCTTGCAGCTACCAAATCTAAGTACTTGCTGACCTGTAATTTCCGGAGCAACATGCGCATGGCGGGCGACTCAATATAAAAGCATCCAATAGCGTTTCCTAAACGCAATAAGTTGTTTGATTTAGTGTCTTTTTTAAGTTGTTTAATGTTGTGAATATCAAGGTTTTGATTCAGGTTATTTTGAGTAATTATTTCAAGTGAATCTTTAATCTTTGCTAGGCCTCTTTGGCCCAGAATATCAAACTTATAGAGCGCAATATCTTCGGCAATATGCATATCAAAATGGGTAGTAGCAAACCCTTTTGGCGGCATAAAAGTGGAGGTGAAGTAATGAATGGGTTTTTCTGAAATGATGATGCCGGCCGAGTGTACGGTGAGGTGACTTGGAAACCCTTGAATAAGCGAACTGTAACGTAGAATGATTTGTCCCACTTCATCGGCTTGTTGCGGAGAGCGCTGCAATTTGTCAATTTCGTGCGCAGGGAGCCCAAAAACCTTTCCGAGTTCACGTAGTACCGATTTATGTTTAAACGTACTGTAGGCCGCTAAAAGCGTTGAATTAGGGAATCTTTCGAAGATATAGCGTGTTACGTCTTCGCGTTCTTTCCAAGAGAAGTCAATATCAAAATCGGGTGGACTAGAGCGAAACAGGTTAATGAAACGCTCAAAATATAAGTCGAGTTCCATGGGGTCTACGTCTGTAATGCGCAGTAGGTAAGAGATGATGCTATTAGCGCCACTACCGCGACCTACATAGAAATAACCGCTGTTTCGGGCGTATTTGGTAATTTTCCAGGCAACCAAAAAGTAGGATACAAACTTCTTTTTGCGAATAATGTCCAATTCCATACTGATACGATCTAGTATAGTATCATCTACTTGATCAAAACGGTAGGAGATGCCGCTAAAAGCCAGTCTTTTTAAGAGTTTGAAGTCGAGTTCATTATTGCCAGTATAGCTCTGTAGGTTATTGTGTCCATGGTCATTTCCAAATTCAAAGTCAATAGTACACGAACGTAGTAACCGAAAGGTATTGGTGATGGCTTTGGGGTATTCTTGAAATATCTTTTTTAGTTCTTTTTCGGTATAGAACACTTCATCTGGGTGCGCTTCTTCCGTTTTTGGGAGTTGACTTAATAGAACATTGTTATCAATGGCGCGCAATAGGCGGTGGGCATTAAAGTCACGTTTTGATCTAAAGGTAACGGGCTGCATAATCACCAATTTATAGGTGTGGTGGCGTAAAGTATGAAAGCGCAGTGCATTCAAGTCAGATATCCGAATACCTATGTATTCATTGGGTTTTAAGTCTTGATAGTTGATAGAGTCAAAAGGGTAGATGGTATAGGCGTGTTTAAAATGAGGTGCAGGTATTTCAATCTCTTCTTTTAAGTGTAAGTGTTTAGAAAGATGGTTGTTTAGTTCTAGCCATCCTAAGTTGTTTTTGGCTATAGAAACGAACTGTTGTTGGGCGCCATTTCTAAAGTCAATCCCTGCCGAAATGGTGATTTTCTGGTCTTGTGCTAAACGAAGCAATTCCAGTAAAGCAGAGGTGTTGTTGATGTCAGTAAGGGCAAAATGAGTTACCCCAGCTTGTCGCATTTCATCTAGCAATTCGCGAGGTGAAATGGTGCCGTATTTTAAGCTGTAATAGGTGTGATTGTTGATATACATCTGCGTTTAAAAGGACACTGAGCGGAGTCGAAGTGCCGTAAACGCAAATTTAGTTGATATATTTGACAGGTGTTGTTAATATATTTTACACTTTATCTGGATGAGTTATAAAGATTCAAATAATTCCAGTAAAAGATTAAAATAAACACGGAATAATAGTGAGATAAAACTTTCAAATAAAATCCATGAATCTCCCCAAAACATAAGGTTTTACTGGTATGTTAACCATTAGTTAACTTCTTTTTATTTCAATCAGCCGCTGCCCTTATACGTTTGAAAAAACATAGAAAAACGATAAAAAAATGAACAAAAAATTGCGATTGAATATTTCGGGATCCAAGTATTTATTCCTTCTGTGCTTATTATTTCATGGAACACTGAAGGCTCAGGTAATTCCTAAAAGCACATATGTTATTCAGAATGTAAGTAGTGATAATGCAAACCATCCAGTAGCTGATGCGTTTGATGCAGATAGTACCACGTGGTGGGCGCTTTATAATAATGCGGGCTTTTCCTTGCCGGGGTATGTAGAAATTGACCTAACCACAAGTTATGATATAGATGGTTTTACTTATTTGCCCAATCCATCCAACTCAAACGAAAAGGCAATAGGATATGAGGTATATCTGAGTAATGATGGTATTAATTGGGGGAGTCCTGAAGTAATAGGTGATTTTAATTGGACCAGTAATTCGGATGTTTCCAGACAAACAATTTCTTTTGGTG
Organism: uncultured Flavobacteriales bacterium; assembly: GCA_913057875.1. GTDB lineage: Bacteria > Bacteroidota > Bacteroidia > Flavobacteriales_G > Salibacteraceae > CAJXZP01. The sequence continues at coordinate 3,559 of CAJXPI010000187.1, read as the reverse complement.
CCATTAACGCTCGATTTGCCAAAATAAGTTACACTTCCAGTAAAAATACAGGTAATGGTAATATTCATACTGGAGATTTAGGGGTAATTGAAAGCTCGGTGCCTGCTACCGGACAGCAAAATCAATTATTATCCATTTCTTCTGTATCAAATAAATATAGCTCTGATTTGCCTTTTTCATTAAATGGTACTGCATCGTCTGGGCTTCCAATTACATATTCTGTGATTTCCGGACCTGCCATAGTTTCTGGGTCTGTGGTTACCTTAAATGGAGGTGGGATAGTAACTATTAAGGCAGAACAAGGAGGAAATAGTTTGTTTTATCCAGCAGAACAATTTGTATCCTTTAAGGTGACTGATTTGTCTACTATTCAGCCTGTTTTAACCACTCGATTAACCGAAGATTATCCTCTTTTAATGGATGCATTGAAACCCTATCCAATTTATATGAACTCCAGTATCCTATTTGAAGATTCATTAGCTATTGATTCTATTAAAGTAACGGTGGGAGGTGTTTCCGGCTTAGCTCAAATGGAGTCGGGTTTTTATTATTATTTATGGACTCCAGATTCCTATGGAAATCATCAGGTTGAGATTACTTCTTATGCATCAAATGGTTTGATAGCAACAATATTGAGAGATGTTGAAGTGGCCAATAATGCTGTAAATCAAAATGTGGGTACCTTAGACGGAGTGAATATTACCTTTAATGGTGCAAATAGTAGATGGTATACCGGTACTTATTCTTTGCCGCAACATGTAGGTTCGTTTAATCAGGTGGTGGCAAATTTAACCGTGAGTTGCCCTAATACTTCGGCAGGGTGTGATGATTGGGATAGATATGCATACGCGATGATTAAAGCTCCAGATGGTAATTGGATTCAGTTATTCAATTACATTACCCCTTATGGAGTAGCATGTAATCACAGTATAGACGTTTCAGATTACGAATCTCTTTTGCAGGGAGAGTTTGAAATTAGAGTGTTTATTGATACCTGGGGTACCGGAGGTTGGGTTTTGAATCTTGACTTTGATTTTATAGCAGGTACCCCTTTTTACGACTACTCAAGAGTGGATGAGATTTGGGATGGGAAATTTGATTTTGGAAACCCTCAAAATTTACAACCTTTAGATACGGTAACTTTTGGATTTCATTCCAATGCAGAAAAAGCTAAGATGAAAATGACCACTATTGGTCAAGGTTGGGGGAATAACAATTCGCAAAATGCGGCTGAATTTTATCATGCCACCCATTACTTACATATTAATAACAACCAGGAATTTGTGCATGAGCCATGGCGCGATTGTAATCCTAATCCCGACAATTGTACCGGTCAGCAAGGCACTTGGCAGTATTCTAGGGCGGGATGGTGTCCTGGGGCTATTTCATTGCCATTTGATATGAATTTGGATGGCTTTATTCAAAATTCTGTTGATTTTAGTTACATTTTTGATCCAACATATACCGATTATTGCCACCCTAATAATCCGGCATGCGTAAACAACGTAACATGCCCCGATTGTAATGATAGCTATAAGGCAACCTTTGCAGTAGATGCGCATGTTATAAGTTATGGTGATCAACCTCTTCTTTATGCATCTTCTCCAAGTGGTTTTGTGAATCAAGAAATAAATTATGAGCTAAACCTTTTTCCAAATCCAACCACTTCTCATTTTAATATAATGGTGAAATCGGAAATCGGAGAAAGTAGAGTAACAATAAGCACCGTGGGTGGGCAGTCACTAAAAACGTATTATTTCAATTCATCTATAGAGTTATCTAGTTTTAATTTTGATGTTAGCGGTATTCCTTCTGGGGTTTACTTTGTAAATGTTGAAAATCAAAATGGGGTTGGAGTTCAGAGTATAATTGTTCAGTAGATAATAGAGTACTTAATAAAATTGAAAAAAATGCCTTGGTTTCATTGTAAATCAGGGCATTTTTTTTGTGGATGTTTTACATATCTCCTGCATTTGCCAAGAAACGGAAAAAATGAGGTCTTAACTAAGTGTAAGTTCACGTGTACTGGAATGAAGTAGTTAAGAAGTACGGTGAACTGCAGCAGAAGGAAGAAAGACGGTTAATCTATATCTGCAATTTATGAGATGTGAAAGTAGCAACAATTCCGAAAGGAATTTAGGAGTAAGCTTCATGGCTATGGCAAGAAATGTTCCGCTCGAACTATAGGTGCTTTGTATGGAGTCTTTAATCAGTTAAGCGGCTTTAAATCTCTCCAAAGTTTATCAAATTCATTCAAAAATGCCTTCGCAATACGAACGTTGGTGCCAATAATGATATTTTCATAATTACGATCCGCAGCAGAGCGGGTCCAGTTATAGCTACCGCTAATTACTGTTTCTTTGTCAATCACACAAAATTTGTGATGCATATGACCTCGCATACCGTCAATTTTAGTTGGAATTCCCATCTTAGCCATTCTGTTTACATCCGATCCCGTATCAAATGACTTGTCATCATCTGTAACTATTTTAATGGATATACCCCGTTTACTAGCGGCAATAATTTCATCGGTAATTTCATTGTCACTAATGGTGAAGACACAAATGTTTACGCTGAATTTGGCGAGTTTTATTTGTTGAATAATAGCATCTCTACATTCAGTACCGGGGCTAAATAGTACCCGTGCGTTTCCTTCCGGTTTTTCGGGTTTGGTAAGGGTGAGTTTGTTGGCAGATTCTACCCAGTCTAATAGGTTACTGGTAGGAATGGTTTGGGAGTGGGTTTGTGCTATTTTAAAGATTTCGCTACGTAAAACATTAAAATCTTGAGGAGATAATCTGCTGCTTTGAATAAGGCTTTTAAGTTCTTTTCTTTCGCTGCTTACTAATACATTGTCAGTAATTGATTCTTGGAGTAAGGTGATAATTTCTTTCATATAGCTAATTAGATGGAGGTAAATATATTTAAAAGGATCGCCCTGATAATTCAGGGGTTATTTTATGGGTTTTGAAATGTTTAACTGTTTTTCAATAACGGTTAACCGAGCTTCTACGCTATTTTCATTGGTTTCGTATACTTGTTCAATTTTCTGTAAAATTCTAAAAAGCATATCATTTGTACTGGAATTGAATGAAATTCTGTTAGCCTTTTCAATAACCGCATTTTCAGAAGTGATGTGAAGGTATAATCCCTTTTGATTTAGGTTGCTACATTCTAAACAGGTGATGATGGTTCCTGGTACAAAAGGAGAGTTTATGTCCTCATGAATTTCAAAAGCGAAGTCTCCCGATAGAAAGCTAGTAGGGTAAGTTTCTGCAAAGTCATGAAAATCGAGATCCCTATTAATAAAGCTCTTCCAGTTTCCTTTGTTAATGAAAAGAACTGGTTTTTGTCTATGGCTTTGAGAACTAGATAAGACTGATTTTAGATTGAAATTTGTGAGTCTGTTTACCGTAAGTTCTTCAGCAAGAAGGGCTTCTACCGGAATGCTAAAATGTTTAGCTATTTGTAGGGTAGTGTCTGTTTTAGGTTCGGCTCTTCCTTCCTCATAAGCTGTCTCTTATACACATCTCCGAGCCCACGAGACTCCTGAGCATCT
>CAJXPI010000186.1 GCA_913057875.1 uncultured Flavobacteriales bacterium | reverse complement strand
ACCGAGATCTACACAGAGTAGATCGTCGGCAGCTCAGATGTGTATAAGAGACAGAGGTTACGCAAATGCGTGGCAGATTAGATACTGCTTTGGTCATGTATATTACTAACCACCCAACAGGTAGCGAGTATTTCATGCAACAGGAATCGCTTACCAATTTGTATTTCATGGCTGCCTATTTAGAGGCATTCCCTTCTAGAAGACAAGCTGTGGAGGGTGAATTACCCCCTTTATCATCAAACTATTATGACTTGTTAAACACTTTAAACGTAAATGACACCGCAGCGGTAAACAACCCTGAGTTTTACAAATACATTCAAAATTTTGTTTGGGCACGTTCGGGTGAGCCTTCCAGTACTGGAAAAGTAAACCAGCATATTTCATTTGTAGATAGCGTTTTTACGGTTCAAGATTACAAAGATTACTTACGTTTTAAAGCAGCAAAAGAAGTAACTACCTGGGAAACTTCTGTAGATAGAAAAATGGCTTTAGACACGCTAGTTGGTTTAGTACAAGATCAAGAAATTCAAAAATTCTTGGTAAAAAACATTCAAAACGACACGTCAAGTGTTCCTAACTTTAACCACGCAATTTTAGAAGACCAATGATGACATTTACCACCATAGTATGGGATATGAATCCAGAGATTTTACCCTCTCTATTTTCTAATTTACCAATTCACCCTAGGTGGTATGGTATTTTGTTTGCCATTGCTTTTATGGTGGGATTTAAAATTGAAGAAAAGATTTTTGCACGCGAAAAACTCAACCCAGAATGGGTAGATTCTTTGTTTATGACCGTGTTGATTGGTACGATTTTAGGCGCAAGACTAGGCCATGTGTTTTTTTATGGCTGGCCTTATTATTCGCAACACCCACTTGAAATATTAAAAATTTGGGAAGGTGGTTTAGCCAGTCATGGTGCGGTTATTGGGGTAATCATATCACTAGTAATTTGGTCTAAGCGTGTTTCAAAAAAACCTGTTTTATGGATATTAGACCGTACCGTTTTAGCCATGGCATTTGGAGGCTCTTTGGTACGCCTTGGTAATTTCTTTAATTCAGAAATAGTGGGTAAGCCAAGTGATTTACCTTGGGCGGTCGATTTCGTACTTTTAGGTGATCACATTTCTAGGCATCCTGCTCAGCTATATGAATCAATTGCCTACATGATTACCTTCGTTATTCTATATCAAGGGTATTGGAAATACGATAAAGGAAAACATCAAGGATTCCTTTTCGGAGCATTTATGATACTCGTCTTCGGATTCCGTTTCGTTGTAGAATTCTTTAAAGAAAATCAGGAAGCATTTGAAGCAGATTTGGCTTTGAATATGGGCCAATGGTTAAGTATTCCGGCTGTATTAATTGGCACTTACTTTATTTGGAAGTCTAAAACCAACATCATTTCTACCGAAGGTTAAAACCATCACCCATCTGATTTTTTTCAGATAAAACACTCACTTATGATTAAGCAAATCAACATTGCGGTAACGCCAGGAGCAGCGAGCAATTCTGACAAAGTATTAGAAATTGCCGCAAAATTATTGGATGTTTCAGAAAAAGAAATCACCCATATTACCACGCTCAAAAAATCGATTGATGCGCGAAAACGTAAAGTGGTAATTCGTCTGCGCTTAGAGGTTTACATTAATGAAAATCCTCCAGCCGAAAAAGACTACATGCGTTTTTACCCAGATGTAAAAGGCAAGAAAAAAGTAGTGATTGTGGGTAGTGGTCCTGCAGGCTTATTTGCTGCATTGAAACTAATTGAAGAAGGTCTATGTCCGGTAGTTTTAGAACGTGGTAAGGATGTAAGTCTTAGACGTAAAGACCTGAGTAATATCAACACCAAAAGTATTGTTGACGAAGATTCTAATTACTGTTTTGGTGAAGGAGGTGCAGGAACCTATTCGGACGGAAAATTATATACTAGATCCAAGAAAAAAGGGCACACCCTTGAGGTACTGGAAACGTTAGTTGCCTTTGGCTCTAATCCTAACATTTTAGTAGACGCACATCCACATATTGGAACCAATAAACTTCCAAAAATTATTAAGAACATGCGCGAGCAAATTCTTAAATCGGGAGGTGAGGTGCATTTTGATACCCGTGTTACCGATTTCATTATTGAAGATGAAATCATGAAAGGCGTAAAAACCTTGAATGGACAAGAATTTAAGGGGGAGGCAGTAATTTTAGCTACAGGCCATTCTGCTAGAGATATTTTTGAAAAGGTACACGAAAGAGGTATCACTATTGAAGCTAAAGAATTTGCAGTTGGCGTTCGAGTAGAGCACCCACAAAGGATTATTGACTCTATTCAATACCATTGTCAAGGAGATCGCGATAAAAACCTTCCGGCAGCAGCCTACAACTTGGTGACTAATATTGGTAAACAAGGCGTTTATAGCTTTTGTATGTGTCCGGGTGGATTTATAGTTCCTGCAGCTACCTCACCAGGTGAAGTGGTGGTGAACGGAATGTCAACCTCTACACGTGATTCTAGATTTGCAAACTCAGGTATTGTGGTAACGGTAGGGGAAAAAGAATTTCAACCTTTCAAAAAAGAACATGGTCCATTAGCGGGCGTGGCTTACCAAAAAGCCATTGAGCAAAAAGCATTTGAAATGGGAGGTGGCACCCAGATTGCTCCAGCCCAAAGGTTACAAGATTTTGTTAGAGGTAAATATTCTAAAGAACTGAATGAAACTTCGTATATCCCCGGATTAAAATCTGTTAACATGCGTGAATTATTACCTAAAGAAATTTCAATGCCTTTGCAAAGTGCTTTTAAATCTTGGGGTAAATCAATGAACGGATACCTAACCAATGAAGCGCAAATTGTGGGAGTGGAATCTAGAACCTCATCTCCGGTAAAAATACCAAGAGACCAAGAAACTTTAGAAAACCAACAAATCAAAAAATTCTACCCGTCCGGTGAAGGAGCTGGTTATGCAGGCGGGATTATGAGTGCAGCTGTGGATGGAATTCGTGTGGCGTTGGCCATAGCAGGAAAGTAGATTATTTGCCTTCTAAAAAAATAGAAAGGCCAACACCTGCAGAAAAATAAGTATCATAACCAATTTCAGGTCGTAACGACCACTTATTCAAATCACTACTTAGCCCAAGACCAAGACTTATTCCTGGCATAGGAGCAATTCCATCGCCTAAAAACACATGGCATTTGGGCATAATAGTAAACTCAAAAGTATTCTCATGACGCATGGTAATGTACAGTCTGGGGTCAAAAACACTATAACCATCACCATCTTCAGATGCGTAAAAACAAATAGGTAGCGATAGGGCCAGGTTTTCATTTAAGCTAATTTTATTATCTATCTCAAAATAAGTCCACGAAAATTCATTATACAGATGAGATTTTGGTGGAACAATGGCTTCGAACCTCAGTTTCAAATTGTATCTATTTGTTATTCCAAAACCCAATTTACCTCCATAGTTGGTATTCGTCCTTTCGTTTTCCATAGTATACCTAGAGACTCCACCATGCAATTCTACAGTCCCCCTTTCCATCATTCTACTAGACTCATACTGTAAATTCACCGGAGCGATACATGATGTTCCAAAAAGAAGGCCTATTCCCATAAGAACAAATAGTCCTTTTTTTAATCTTTGTAAATGCCTCATAGTCGTTTGTTTAGACACCCAAAACTGTAGATCACAAAGCAACCAAACAATGAACACGAGTTAACAAATCACCTTTTTGCTTTGTTCCATTTATCTTCCTAGTTTACATTCGCAACCCAATTGGCTCCGTAGTACAATGGATAGTATATGGGTTTCCGGTACCTAGGATCCAGGTTCGATTCCTGGCGGAGCTACAAACAAAAAGGACATCTTTAGATGTCCTTTTGTCTTATACGGAATTGAGGGTGTTTTTGCTTGAGCTGTTAATGTGGCAGGAAACGGTTGAAAGAAGTTATTCCTGACAGAGCTACAATTAGAAATGCAGAAAGTAACCATGTATTTTTTTATTTACGCAAAATACATGAATCTATGGGAGCCAAAGAACTTTCTTCATTTTCTCTTCCTCGGGTCAATATATCGTCATCCAGTAACCCAAAACTACTAATAAGTGTTAAAGCGGCTTCCGTATTAAAAGTTCTATGTACATTTGCATCGTGCGCGATATAATCGCGTGTGATAAATAAAATTGTATGAAAACTGAAACATCATTGACACAGAACATTTTCAGAATCATCCTAGCGGCATTTATGCTTTACGCTGGATTTAGTCATCTAACATTTAATAGAATTGATTTTCAAGCTCAAGTTCCAGATTGGTTGCCAATGAGCAAAGATTTAGTAGTTATTTTATCTGGAATTGTAGAAATGGCACTAGGCTTAGGGTTCGCATTTTATACAAAGAAAAGAGCAGAATTTGGATGGGCCTTAGCCCTATTCTTTATTCTAGTTTTTCCGGGTAACGTATCACAATACCTAGATGGGGACGATGCTTTTGGAGTATTAGATTCTGATGGCGCACGTTTAAGAAGATTATTCTTTCAACCTGTATTGATTGCTTGGGCCATTTGGTCTTCGGGTGCCTGGAGCCAGTTCAAATTGAAGAAAAACAACTAAGAAATAGAACAACAAAAAAATACAATATGGAATTATTAGATAAACTAAAATGGCGTTACGCTGCAAAAGCGATGAACGGCCAAAAAGTACATCAAGAAAAAGTAGACCACATTATTGAAGCTGCTTCGCTGGCTCCAACTTCAAGTGGTTTACAACCTTTTGAAATCATAATGATTACCAATCCAGAGGTAAAAGAAAAAATTAAAGCCATTGCTTGGAACCAATCTGTAGTGACCGATTGCTCGCATTTATTAGTATTTGCTGCTTGGGATACCTATACCGAAGACCGCATCAACAAAATGTTTGATTTGGTAAATGAAGTACGCGGATTCAAAAACGAAGGATGGGAAAATTACCGTCAAATGTTATTGGGCGCTTACCCTCAAAGAGATGCAGAAGAAAACTTCAACCACGCGGCTAAACAAGCTTATATCGCATTTTCACAAGCTATAACAGCTGCTGCTTTTGAAGAAGTAGACAGTACACCCATTGAAGGATTTGATCCAGCGGCTTTAGATGAAATTTTGGGTCTAAGAGAAAAAGGGCTTCGTAGCGCTGTAATGCTAACTTTAGGCTACCGTGATGCCGAAAACGATTGGTTGGTAAACTTACCAAAAGTGCGTAAACCAAAATCAGATTTAGTGACATTAATCGACTAACACGAAGGGAGTGAGATCCAAAAGCCGGCATACGTTTCCATGTATGCCGGCTTTTTTATGACTATTGTTTGACCACCCTAACCCGCCTGAAATGAATTTAAATAGATTAACTTGGCCCATGATAGATTCCATTTATGCGCATAAAACAATTCAGATTACCAATACTAATTTTAACCATTCTGATCCTTGCTTGGTACGTTACTCGTAAACCAAAAGGAGATCGTGTAAACCTGCCAATCAACACTAGTTTCTGCGAAAACATTCACCGAAACGATAGCTTTTCATTGAGTCAACAACTCGCACCGCTACAGGCTAAAATGGATTCTCAAACCGGTGTGTTTGTGCTCGAAAATGGTGATGGTTCAATGGTAACTCGCGCTTGGTTAACAGAATATGCAGAAAAAACCATTGACATCCAGTACTTCATTTTTTCTACAGATAATGTAGGATTAATAGCCTGTGACTATTTGGTAAGAGCCGCTGACCGGGGAGTGAAAGTTCGCATTATAATAGATGACATCATGGTACATGCGGATGTAAATGACCTTCTTATTTTTTCATCACATCCCAACATTGAATTAAAAATTTACAACCCTGGGGTTAACCTGAATAAATCTATTGCTCAAAAAATAGGAGCCTTTGCAAGCGATTTCAGAGGGGCCAATCAGCGCATGCACAACAAAACTTTTACGGTCTGTCTCTTATACACATCTGACGCTGCCGACGATCTACTCTGTGT
>CAJXPI010000185.1 GCA_913057875.1 uncultured Flavobacteriales bacterium | reverse complement strand
GGAGATGTGTATAAGAGACAGCGTTGCACCCAGTTAGGCAAAACAATAGCCCCAATGAATAAATAAGGGTAATAAGTAAACAAACGCCAAAGTACTGCTAAAACAATAGTTAAACCCAATGGCGTAAATTCACTCAAAAAGCTACCAAAGGCCAATTCGGCTACTCCGGCACTTCCTGGTGTCGGACTAATCAACATTATCACCCACATGATTAGTTGTCGGGCCAACACCAACAAGTTATCGTTAAACGAAAGGCTGGTAAAAGCCATCAACAAAAAATTTGCGACTAAAAATCTAGAAGTCCATGAAAGTGCGGTAGAACCGAATGTTGCTATCCAAAACGAGAAAGACTTTCCTTTTAACTCCTTACTGGTGGTTATAATGTCATTTCCGGTTTCTGTAGCCCCTTGTTTCCATTTAGCTAAGAAAGGCAATCTAAAAACAAATTCCAGTAACTTTTTAAACCCTGCGGGGCTCACAAAAATGCCAAAGAAAATTAGCGAAATTAGGAAAATCATAAATCCATACCCCATCCAAAACACTTGTTTTATTCCGAGGGCAGTTCCCATTACATCAACGGTAGGAATGGTTTCTGGAAACAAGTTTGCCCCAATAAAAATAAAAAGCAAGGGTACCATCACCACATAAAACAATTCATCTAAAAAAGCGGTAATCATCACAATGGCAGTGCTTCTACCTACATTAATGCCTTCCTTACTTAAAATAAAAATAGCTACGCCAGAACCGCCAACTACTGAAGGAGTAATTGCCGAAGAAAATTCCCATAGCATGATATCATCAAATACATTACGCCAAGAAATTTGCTTATCAGAAAGGGTTCGTAAACGAAACATATAACCTACATCTCTGAGTGCAGCAAAAATTAAAGCTAGGAATAACATCGTAACCACCCGACTATTCATTTCAATAGCCTGAAGTGCTTTAAGATCTAATTCCCGCACCAATAAAAACGCGGCAATACCAACTCCTAGCACAATAGGAATAGCCAATTTTTGAGGGCTTAATAATTGACGTAAAGGATGAGATTGTTTCTTATTTTTTACTTTTGCCATTCTAAAAAATATTCAATGCAAAACACTGTTTTTTACCTCAAAACCTGCGATACGTGCAAAAGAATAATAACCGATTTAGGTCTTAACTCTGGCTTTGAACTGCGTGAAATCAAAAGTAATCAAATAACGCCTAGCGAATTAGATGAAATGAAAGAACTTGCGGGTAGCTATGAAGCAATTTTTTCAAGAAGGTCAAGACAATATGCAGCAAAAGGTCTTAAAGACCAAACACTATCAGAAAGCGATTACCGGTCTTTAATTTTGGAAGAATATACCTTCCTGAAAAGACCAGTAACCATTCTGAATAATGAAATTTTCATTGGGAATACGAAAAAGGAAATTGAGCGTCTCCGTTCTTCTATGTAACTTCTAGTTGATTCTAGAATATTTAGTAATTCTAGCTTTTTGAATTTCTACCGGATAACCTCTTGCATCGTTTGGTTCTGTTTTGTAGGATCTTTTGCAATTGTAAGCAACTCCAGTAAAAACTAGATCCACTTCAAATTCCATTTGAGCAAGACTAGTATCTCTTAGAATTTCCTCTGGTAGTCCCCCTTCAATTTCTACAATAAAATCAAAATGTTGGTTTAAAGGTTGGATAAAAAATCCTTCGCACATTTCTTCATTTCTACGGTCAATTTCATAGATTTGAGTTATGACTTTCTCAAATTGTTGGTCCTTCATCGAATAAAAATAAGATGTAGCATCATTGCTGGATTCAGGAGTATCTTCTTTTTGACATCCCACTAAAGATGTTGTTGCAAAAACAACGACTAAAATGTAAATTAACTTCTTCATATTTTTTAGGTTTAAAAATCTGACCAAAGGTACTTTTCTTAAGGATTCAAAACAATACACACGAATCATTAGATCTTGATTTACAACACTTTACAATGTGAGTTGCATTACTAGAAAACCGTTTAGCCAATTCTAAAAACCGCTCATCACTAATTCTGTACTCGGATGAAAAAAACATGCAATTCACATAATTGTATTGCTTTTAAGCTCAAAAACACGTCCAAATTTAGTGGGGTTCTCAAGAATCACTGCCTCAAATTAAAGGTAGCGTTATTAGAACAAATTAGGTGGTTTAACTATGCATTGTAAATATTACTTTTGCAGCCATTAATAAAGCAAACAGAGATGTCGCAATTATCAGAACAGGAAGTAGTTCGTAGAGAAGCTATGAACAAACTTCGGGATTTAGGAATTGATCCTTATCCAGCTGCAGAATATGTTTCAACGCACTATTCTGACGAGGCCAAATCCATTTTCGAAGAGAAAGGAGAATTAAAAGAAATATCATTATCCGGTCGTATTATGGCCAAACGGATAATGGGTAAAGCATCGTTTGCAGAATTAAAGGATAAGGAAGGTAGAATTCAGCTGTATGTAAATAGAGATGAAATTTGTCCAACTGATGATAAAACCATGTATAATGTAGTTTTCAAAAAACTACTGGACATGGGTGATTTTATTGGTGTTAAAGGATATGCTTTCCGTACTCAAGTAGGAGAAATTAGTATTCATGTTACTGAATTTACGGTTTTAAGTAAATCTTTACGCCCATTGCCTGTAGTAAAAACAGACGCTGATGGAACCGTGCATGATGCTTTTACTGATCCGGAACAACGTTACCGTCAGCGTTATGTTGATCTAATTGTAAACGATGATGTAAAGAAAACTTTCATTACCCGTACTAAGATTATGAACGCTATGCGTGACTTCTTTAACGAGAAGGAGTACTTAGAGGTGGAAACTCCAATTTTACAGCCTATTCCAGGTGGAGCAGCGGCACGTCCGTTTGTCACCCATCATAACGCCTTAAACATTCCATTGTATTTACGTATTGCTAACGAGCTTTACTTAAAGAGATTGATTGTTGGAGGATTTGACGGGGTATATGAGTTTGCTAAAGATTTCCGTAACGAAGGGATGGATAGAACGCATAACCCAGAATTTACCGTAATGGAAATCTACGTGGCGTACAAAGATTACCATTGGATGATGGACTTCACCGAAAAGATGCTGGAGCATGTAGCCAAAGCAACCAACCATGGTGGAACTAGAGTTAAATTGGGCGATATGGATATTGACTTTGCGGGTCCTTATCCGCGTATTCCAATTTTAGATGCTATTAAGGCACATACGGGATACGACTTAAACGGAATGTCTGAAAAAGAGATTTACAGCGTAGCCAAAGATTTGGGTATTGATGTAGATGAAACTATGGGTAAAGGAAAACTGATTGATGAAATTTTTGGGGAGAAATGTGAAGGGAACTTCATTCAACCCACTTTCATTACGGATTACCCGGTTGAGATGTCGCCATTATGTAAGAAACACAGAGACAATCCGGAATTAACGGAGCGTTTTGAGTTGATGATTAATGGTAAAGAGGTTGCCAACGCATACACGGAGTTAAATGATCCAATTGACCAACGTGAACGTTTTGAGTCTCAATTAGCGTTGAGTGAAAAGGGTGATGATGAAGCCATGTTTATTGATGACGACTTTATTAGAGCTTTAGAATACGGTATGCCGCCAACATCGGGTATGGGTATTGGAATTGATCGTTTAACGATGTTATTAACCAATCAAACATCTATTCAAGAAGTCTTGTTGTTCCCACAAATGAAACCAGAGCGTAAAGTGGTTTTACCAAAAGCGGATGACTATATGGAATTAGGTGTTTCTGAAGATTGGGCAGAACAAATCGTTTCGTTAGGGTTTAAAACCGTAGCTGAATTTAAGGAAACTAAAGCCACAAAATTGCACCAGCAGTTGAATGGTTTACGTAAGAAAAACAAATTAGACATTCCAGCACTACAATTGGCAGATGTAGAGGGATGGATTGGGTAATTACCTATTATAAATCAAAATAGCCGAATCTAATCGATTCGGCTTTTTTTATGTATTTCCTTTTTTAATGCACCCGGCTCATCGCCTTTGCTGCAGGGGTATAATCAGGCTTAAGTTCCAGTGATTTTCCAAAATCAGCCTTCGCATTTTCTCTATTATTGTCACGTTCAAAGGCCAATCCTCTATTATAATACCCCTTAAAATTATAAGGATTTAAGGTCACTACCTTATCGTAATACTTAATAGCTGAATCATAGTTTTGAACCTGTTCTAGATACACATATCCAATATTGTAGAAGGCATCATGAGAATGATTATCTACTCGAATCATGTGCTGGTATTGTGCAATAGCTTCTTCACTTAGGCCCCAGTTTTGAAGGTGCATACCAAAAGCATACAGAGCGTCCATATTATTGGAGTCAATACGCAACGCATTTTCATAGAAGGCTCCGGCTAAAGTATCTTCTGCAGCATCATACATATACCCAAGTTGCAACCATGCTTCTAAGTAATCATTATCTTGTTCTGCAGCGGTTCTAAAATTGGAAACCGCTAATTTAAAATTACCAAGTTCCTTATAACATAGACCCTTAACATAATACGGTTCAGGTACATATTGGTTCACTTTTAAAACTTCGTTGCAATACACAAAACTTTCTTCATGCAAACCTGCAATTAGACTTATCCAACCCATTTGCATATTGGCATTGACATTTTTCTCGTCAATTGAAATAACTTTTAAGTACATTTCTTTAGCATCTAGAAGTTCATTAGCATCATACAATGCATCGGCTTTAAATGTATAGTAAGCCGTTTGGTTTGAATCAATACTAATGGCTCTATCCGCTTCATCCATGGCCTGCTGTAGCTCTCCATTTTTTAAGAAAAACTGAGCCTTATTCATATACAATTCTGGATTATTTGGATTTTGAATAATCTGTTGATTTATCCAGCCCAAAGAGTCTGTTAATTCCGAAGTGGTTTCCTCCACTTCTACGGTTTCTGGTTTTGGTGTTTCTTCACACGCTACAGCCGCTACGAACACCACTGCTATCCACAAAAATTTCTTCATTCTATAAAATAATTAAGCCCCGATAATACTTACGTAAAATCGGGGCTCGAAATTAGGTGTAAAATAACTTTTTGCAAAAGTTATCGTACGCTATATAATTTTGGCAAGATTCTAAGGCCTATTGCGCAGCAATAGCTTCTCTTACTTTTGCTTCAATTTCTTCAGATAATTCTGGGTTATCTTCTAATAATTGTTTCACGGCATCTCTACCTTGACCTAGTTTGGTATCGCCATAACTAAACCAAGAACCACTCTTTTTCACTACTTCTTTATCTACTCCTAAATCTAATAACTCACCCGATCTAGAAACTCCTTTTCCGTACATGATATCAAATTCCGCTTTTGTAAACGGTGGCGCTACTTTGTTCTTCACCACTTTTACACGTGTATGGTTACCAATTACGGTATCACCTGATTTGATTTGACCAATTCTACGAATATCTAAACGTACCGAAGCGTAAAATTTCAATGCGTTACCACCCGTAGTTGTTTCTGGGTTACCAAACATTACTCCAATCTTTTCACGTAATTGGTTAATGAAAATTACCGTACAGTTAGTTTTACTAATCGTACCCGTAAGCTTTCTAAGCGCTTGCGACATTAAACGTGCATGAAGACCCATTTTACTGTCTCCCATTTCACCTTCAATCTCTGCTTTAGGCGTAAGTGCTGCCACAGAATCAATTACTACGATATCAACCGCACCCGAACGAATCAAGTTATCTGCAATTTCTAACGCTTGCTCACCATTATCTGGTTGGGCAATTAATAGGTTTTCTACATCTACTCCTAAGTTCTCTGCATAAAAACGATCAAATGCATGCTCCGCATCAATAATCACAGCTGTTCCTCCTTGCTTTTGAGCCTGTGCCATCATATGAATAGCCATGGTTGTTTTACCAGAAGATTCCGGTCCATATATTTCAATGATTCTCCCTTTTGGAATACCATTTACTCCTAAGGCCATATCTCTGTCTCTTATACACATCTCCGAGCCCACGAGACTCCTGAGCATCTCG
>CAJXPI010000184.1 GCA_913057875.1 uncultured Flavobacteriales bacterium | reverse complement strand
AGATGCTCAGGAGTCTCGTGGGCTCGGAGATGTGTATAAGAGACAGAATAAAAACTGCCTTAATATCAGTATTTTACAAAGATGGTTTGGCGCCAATTGTTAAGAAGCTTCATGAACAAGGAGTTCAAATTATTTCAACGGGAGGTACGCAAACTTTTGTGGAAGGTTTCGGGATTCCGGTTACGCCAGCTGAAAATTTAACTGGATACCCATCAATTTTGGGTGGAAGAGTTAAGACTTTACATCCGGCTATCTTTGGGGGTATTCTTTCTAGGAGAGAATTGGCTGGAGACAAGGAACAGTTGGAAGAATTCAAAATTCCAGAAATTGATTTAGTAATTGTGGATTTATATCCATTTGAAGAAACCGTTGCATCGGGTGCGGCTGAGCAAGATATCATTGAAAAAATTGATATTGGTGGTATTTCTTTAATTAGAGCAGCAGCCAAAAACTTTAAAGATGTTTTGATCGTTTCTTCCCGCGATCAATACGAAGATGTATTAAATGTGATCTCTGAAAACGATGGCGCAACAGAAATAGAAACTAGAAAACGTTATGCGGGTGAAGCTTTTGCGGTTTCTTCGCATTACGATACCCATATTCATAATTATTTCAATCCAACTCCAGATGCTTTAAAGATTAGCGAAAACAAGCAAACAGTTTTGCGTTACGGAGAAAACCCTCATCAAAAAGGATATTTCTACGGAAAGATGGAAGAGCTTTTCGATAAAAAGAACGGTAAAGAATTATCATACAACAATCTTTTAGATGTGGATGCCGCTGTAGCATTAATCGCGGATTATGACGAATGTACTTTTGTGGTAATGAAGCACAATAATGCCTGTGGTTTAGCGTCTAGAGATACTGTTTGTGATGCTTTTAAAGATGCTTTAGCGGGTGATCCCACTTCTGCATTTGGTGGAATTTTAATTGCGAACCGCGAGATTGATTTTGCAACGGCTACAGAAATTGATAAGATTTTCTATGAGGTTGTAATTGCGCCTTCATTTAGTGATGAGGCTTTAGGGTTATTATCTGCAAAGAAAAACAGAATTGTTTTGGTTCAAAAACAAGTGGAGGTCGCTAATCAAATGGTCCGTACCGCATTGAATGGTTATTTAGTTCAAGATAGAGATTCAAGTACACAAGTTGCAGCCGATTTAAAAGTGGTAACAAATGTAGCGCCTACAGGAGATGAGGTGGATGATTTGTTGTTTGCTAATAAACTAGTAAAACACACCAAGTCAAATACTATTGTTTTGGTTAAAAACGGTCAGTTGTTGGCTAGTGGAACCGGACAAACTTCTCGTGTAGATGCATTACGACAAGCTATTGCAAAAGCGCAATCGTTTGATTTTGATTTATCTGGCGCGGTAATGGCATCTGATGCATTTTTTCCTTTTGCGGATTGTGTAGAGATTGCCAATAGCGCAGGGGTTCATGCAGTGATTCAGCCAGGTGGCTCTATCAAAGATCAATTGTCAATTGATTATTGTAACGAGAACAAAATGGCAATGGTGATGACAGGGGTTCGTCACTTTAAACATTAATAATTCGCACATTAGTGCGTAAATAATAGGAGAAAATAGATGGGATTATTTGATTTATTTACACAAGAAATTGCGATTGATTTAGGAACAGCAAACACGCTTATCATTCATAATGATAAAGTAGTGGTAGATGAACCTTCGATTGTAGCTTTAGATCGTGCTTCGGGCAGAGTACTTGCGGTTGGAAAACAGGCGCAACAAATGCACGGGAAAACGCATGAAAATATAAAAACCATTCGTCCTTTGAAGGATGGTGTGATTGCTGATTTCCATGCTGCTGAAGAAATGATTCGTGGAATGATTAAAATGATCCCTAATAAATCACGTTTGTTCACTCCTTCTCTTAAAATGGTTATCTGTATCCCATCAGGTATTACCGAGGTAGAGAAACGTGCAGTTCGTGATAGTGCAGAACACGCAGGTGCTAAAGATGTGTATTTAATTCATGAGCCAATGGCCGCTGCTATTGGTATTGGAATTGACGTGGAAGAGCCAATGGGTAACATGGTAATTGATATAGGGGGCGGTACTTCTGAGATTGCTGTAATTGCTTTAGGTGGTATTGTTTGTGATAAGTCCATTCGTGTAGCGGGTGATGAGTTTACCAGCGACATTGAAGATTATATGCGAAGACAACATAATATCTTAATTGGTGATCGTACCGCTGAGCAAATTAAAATTGCGGTTGGAGCAGCTACCATGGAGTTAGATACTCCGCCTGAAGATTATGCGGTTCATGGTCGAGATTTGATGACCGGTATTCCAAAGGAAATTAAAGTTACTTACTTGGAAATTGCACAGGCTTTAGATAAGTCTATTTCAAAAATTGAAGAGGCAATTTTAAGTGCGCTAGAGATGACTCCTCCAGAACTTTCTGCCGATATCTACAAAACAGGTATCTATTTAGCAGGTGGTGGTGCAATGTTACGTGGACTTGATAAGCGAATTGAGCAAAAAACAAAGTTGCCTATTCATATTGCTGATGATCCACTTAGAGCGGTAGCTAGAGGTACTGGAATTGCATTGAAGAAAGCTGATACGCTTACGTTCTTAATTAGATAATACAAAAACATATAAGCTGGTTCCGCAATATGCGAAAACTGATACAAGTAATTCTTACGCATTATGTATTTGGTCTGTTTCTGCTATTGGAACTGATTGGGTTTTTAATGATGGTACGGTATAACCGTTACCATCAAATTTCCTATTTGTCTTGGTTGAATGAAGTTACCGGTGGATGGAATACGCGAGTAAGTAACGTTACCCAACACTTTAGTTTAGTAGAAGACAACGCCATTTTAGCGGAAGAAAATGCACAGTTAAGAGCTAAATTGGCCAATTCTTATTTAAACGTTTCCAGTAATTTTAATCCGTGGATTGATACCGTTTACCATCAAAATTTCATTTATAGAGACGCTCAGGTTATCAATAATCAGCTCAATCAGCAAGATAATTACTTGATGCTAAACAAAGGTTCTCTTTCTGGAATAAAAACCGGAATGGGCGTGATTAACTCACGTGGTATTGTAGGAATTGTTACGGATGTTTCTCCGCATTATTCGGTGGTGATGTCTGTTTTGAATTCAAAGTTTAAAGTAGGCGTGCGACTTAAAAATCAAGAATATTTTGGTTTGCTAAAATGGAATGGTGGAGATTTAAACCATGGAACATTGATTAATATTCAACGTTTCGTGGAGGTTCAAGAAAACGATTCTATTGAAACTTTAGGCGCCTCCGGTATATTTCCTGAGGGCATTCATGTGGGCCAAATTGACTCTGTTCTGCCATTAGAAGAGTCTAATACCTGGGAAATTCAGGTGTCACTTTCGGCACAGCTGCAACAAGCAAAGCATGTTTATGTAATGGAGAATGTATTTAAGGAAGAAATTGAAAAACTAGAGGAGGACATTCAATGACACCTTCTATTCTCATAAACTCATTGCGTT
The DNA here is from genome assembly GCA_913057875.1 of uncultured Flavobacteriales bacterium. Classification (GTDB taxonomy): domain Bacteria; phylum Bacteroidota; class Bacteroidia; order Flavobacteriales_G; family Salibacteraceae; genus CAJXZP01. Next base: position 2,600 of record CAJXPI010000184.1, on the reverse strand, counting down.
GGATAATGCTAATGGCATTGCAAATTGTGGTGTTGAATAATATCTATTTGGGTGGTGTTTTTAATCCATGGATATACGTTTTAATCATTTTGAGTTTACCTATTGATTTATCTCCGCTTGTCATTTTATTAACGGGCTTTTTTACGGGGTTGACTCTCGATTTATTTACGCATACCATTGGTATGCATACTATGGCTTTAACCTTGCTTGCATTTTTGCGTCCCAAGGTGTTAGCTATCATTACTCCAAGAGATGGGTTTGACTTTGGGTCATCCATAAATGTTAGAGACTTGGGTTGGGGTAAGTATTCGGTATATGCCCTTTTGCTGATTTTTCCACATCATTTAATGCTGTTTGCTTTAGAAGCCTTCTCTTCTGGATTGATCTGGTTAGCGGTGCAGAAAACCATTTTAAATACGCTACTTACGTTTGTTTTGATTTTAATTATTCAATCGTTCACCCCATTAAAGGAGAAGCAGTAAATGGATAAATTCGAGAATCGGAAATTTGTGGTTTTTGGCATTATGGTTCTTATTGGAATCATATTCTTAGGGCGCTTATTTTACATTCAGGTAATCGATGATTCCTATAAACTCTCTGCCGAAAATCAAGCTTTAGTTCGAACCACCCTATATCCTTCTCGGGGCGTTATTTATGACCGAAATGGGGAGGTGATTGTATACAATCAAGCTTCTTACGATTTAATGGTCATCCCTAAACAAGTAGATGAAGATATTGATACGCTAGATTTTTGCAATTTATTAGGTATTACTACTGAAGACTTTGTGGAAAAGATGGCGAAGTGTAAGCGGTATTCTAGATATCGTGCATCCGTTTTTGAAAAACAAATTACCGATAAAAATTGGGTGAGTATTTCCGGAAAACTATTCCAGTACCCAGGTTTCTTTGGGCAAAAAAGGACGTTACGTAAATATGCACGTCCTGTAGCTGCTCAAGTGCTAGGATTTGTAGGAGAAGCCAGTAGAGAAAATATTGATAAAGACCCGTTTTACAGACCGGGCGATTATTTAGGGATTAGCGGATTGGAAACGTGGTACGAAAAAGAACTTCGAGGAAAACGTGGTGTTAAAGTCTACAAACGTGATGTGCATAACCGAATTATGGGAAGTTACCGGGAAGGTGCGCTAGACACCCTTCCAGTAGCCGGAGAAAATTTGGTTTCTACCCTTGATCTGAATTTGCAAGAATACGGGGAAAAACTAATGGCGAATAAACGAGGATCCATTGTAGCTATTGAACCTTCTACGGGTGAAATTTTAGCTTTGGTTTCTAGTCCGAGTTATGACCCCAATATGTTAGTAGGTAGAGCCAGAACTAAAAACTATTCAGCGTTGGCCGCTAACGATTCTTTAAATCCTTTATTTAATAGGGCCTTGAATGCAGTGTACCGCCCAGGTTCTATTTTTAAATTGGTGCAAGGGTTAATTGGGTTGCAGAATAATGCGATTACCTTAAAAACAAGAGTGCCATGTAACCGATCTATCATCAATTGTCACGGAGCACATACCAATGATGATTTGTCTGGTGCCATTCAACATTCGTGTAATCCGTATTTCAGAGAAGTGTATCGAAGATTAATTCAAAGTGGGAAGTTTTCAAATATTTACGATGATTCTAGATATGGTTTAGGAGTATGGCGAGACTACGTAACCAGTTTTGGACTAGGAGTAAGATTACCCACCGATATATCAGGAGTAGGAAAAGGATTTGTACCAGATGTGGCTTTTTACAACAAATGGTATGGGGATGGAGGCTGGGCCTTTAGTACTATTTATTCTAACAGTATTGGTGAAGGAGAAATGGGAGTGACTCCCTTGCAAATGGCCAATCTAGCTGCTATCTTAGGGAATAGAGGATATTACTATACCCCTCACTTTATTAAAAGTATTGGCGAAACAGGGCCTAGAGAAGAGTATTTGAAAAAGAACTACACCAAGATAGACTCTAGTTATTTCTACGTAGTAATTGATGCCTTGGCTGCTGTGGTTAATGAAACAGGAGGTACGGCAAGAAGAGCCAGAATGGATAGTATTATCGTTTGTGGTAAAACGGGAACGGTTCAAAATCCAACCACACCTGATCATTCTGTTTTTATGGCATTTGCGCCTAAAGACAATCCTAAAATTGCCATTGCGGTTTATGTAGAAGAAGCGGGGTTTGGAGGAACTTGGGCGGCTCCAATTTCTAGTTTAATGATTGAAAAATATTTAACGGGAGAAATAAATAGACCTAAAAAAGAACAACGAATTTTAGATGCTGATTTTTTAATACCTGAAAAGAAAACAGATGAGTCGCACTAAAAAAAGCATATTTACCAATGTGGATTGGCCAATTGTAGGCATTTACCTACTATTAGTGCTAATGGGGTGGTTGAACATTTATGCTACTCTGTATAACGAGGATTCTAGCTTGTTTGATTTTACCCAACGTCATGGAAAACAGTTGATGTGGATTGGTATTTCTATAGTGGTTTTCTTGGTAATTACGCTAGTAGATTCACGGTTGTTTGAAACTCTAGCCTATGTTTTTTACCTGTCTCTTATACACATCTCCGAGCCCACGAGACTCCTGAGCATCTC
>CAJXPI010000183.1 GCA_913057875.1 uncultured Flavobacteriales bacterium | reverse complement strand
TGCTCAGGAGTCTCGTGGGCTCGGAGATGTGTATAAGAGACAGATCTTGAATCAGGTCTTCGGCATCACGGTCGGCAGTGTCGTCAATTCTAGATTGCACATAAGAACGAAGTCGATCATACTCCGCTCCAAAAAATGCATTTAACTTTTTATTGTTTTCCTTTTCCGACATTCGTCCGTTCGCCTTTAAAGCTCTTCACCTATAAAGACGAAGACTTTTAAAAATCTTGCAATTTCTTTCACAAAAAATTTACACCAAATTACAAATCCCAATGTTTACAGGGGTTTACCTGTAAACATAATGCTAACTAAAAAAAGTTCATAAACGAAAAAAGCACCTCAATTGAGGTGCTTTTCCTAATTTTTTATTGTAAAACCTACTTCACGTAAGAATTAAAAATCACTTCTAATTCCTTTTCCGGATCTTCCGTTAAACCCGGGTGTGTCTTAGAACTTTGAATGATGGTACTTCTGGATGCTGCCAACCATCTAAATCGGTCTGATTGTTCAAACTCGGCAATGGCTCCTCCTTCTTTTCGGCCATCACAAATGCCGCTCCAAGAATTCAAGTATTTCTCTACTTCTTCCAACTCCATTTCAGGAGCCAATGCTTGTAGCTTTTGGGAATCAATAAAGGTTTTAACGCCTAGAAATCGTAATCTTTTACAAAATAAAATGACTCCCACATTAAAAAACTCTTCACGCTCTACCCTAGGCACCAAGCGAATGATGGCGTATTCAAAAGTATATCTATCTGGCATTTTGGGCTTCTTTTACAAGGTCATCTACTTTGTTTAATCTAGAGGCGATAAACTCACCATAAGCCGCTCTCATTTCCTCAGCACTCATGGGTTCTGATGCATCATCCAACCATTCTTCAGGGACCGCAGCGAGAATGGTTTCAATTACCTCAGGCGTTACTTTTTCTTTTATGATTTTTGCCGCATCTTCTAGTTGCGTTGCACGTGCTAACAACACGTGATCTTTCACCATGGGGAACGTACGGTCTAAATGTCGTTTCCAATTATCCCAATCATGGTGGAAATAGAAACTAGCCCCATGATCAATCAACCACAGTTCATTATGCCAATTCAATAAGTTCGTATTTTTTACCGTTCGATCAATATTACTTACCATGCTATCCAGTAAAACAACTAATGAAGCGGAAAGCGAGTCAGCCACAGAGACTAAAGGATCGTAAGTTATCGCACCCGATAAATAGTGTAAGCCTAAATTCAAACCCACACTAAATTTTAGCAGGTCCTGAATTTCTTCATCGGGTTCAGTTTTACTAAAAGAATCATCTAAATTCATGAAAACCAATTCAGGCACATACAAGCCAAGAACACGCGCTAACTCCCCACTTACAAGCTCAGATACCAATACTTTTTTACCTTGACCTGCCCCTCTAAACTTTAGTACATATTGAAATCCATCACTGGCTTTCACAATTGCTGGCAACGATCCTCCCTCGCGTAAAGGAGTGATGTATTGGGTAACATCAACCGTTCTTAATTTTATTTCTTTCATGATAGAATTGAAATACAAAGTTAAGTGTAAAAACAGGTTTAGTTAACCATAAATTGAATTGCGGTAAAAGGAAATATGTACTTTACGTATTTTGGTGCTCCATCTAAGGGACAATAAAACTTCCAGTACCTGCCTCCTCATTTAAATTTGGAAACATCTGTATTCCTGAATTCGGATCAAAATATTCATTAGAAAACAGAGACTCCCCCGCTAAATAAAAGTACACTTTATCACCCGTTTGGAACCCCATGGAGTACAATTCCACCTTATTGAAAGTAAGAATTGCTGGATTATATATTGTACTGTATATGGGGGAATAATACTCGTAATTGAGTGGATTGGTACCTGGATCTCTTCCGAACAACACTCTTAAATACGAAGAATAGGGGCTGGATGGACCTGGTTCACAAAGACCTTCTATCATTACTGTATCACTTACAACACTGGTACTAGTCTGGGTAATTTGAATATGAGATTGGGTTTGCAGTTTGAGTACCGAATCTATATCTGTAGGTCCTATGGAGTTATGGGTTACATTGAAAATTTTATAGGTTCCAAAACCGTTATGTTCAAAATGAAGATCATAACTCCCCTCTGGAACATCTTGAAAAGAATATTCACCTAGATCATTAGTTTCGGACACTTGGGTTCCATCATTGGAAACCAAATAAACAGACATACCATTATCCTGAAACTTTTTATCATATAGGTATAAACTAACCTTTCCTGAAATGCTTTGCGTAATTAATTCTTCTTTAAAACAAGAGCCAAGAAATACCAGACAAACAGCAAACGCTGAAACTGTGGTGAGTAAGAGTAATTTTTTCATTTTTATTTAGGTTAGTATTTTACGGAATTTCATCATCCAATAAGCAAGGGAAAACCGAAACTATTCACAGTAAATAGACAGTTTTCATTCGTTTCTTTTTATTTGAGTTACAACTTATTTAAAATGTTCTTCCCCGTCATCGCAATGCTGGTTACCGCACCAGAAAACAACGCTCCTCCTACTCCCGCGGTGATAATATCTTGGCCTGTTAAATAAAATCCTTTGATGGGAGTTCTGGGTTGTAAAAAGTCTTGTCTAAATCGTGAGGGACTATGATCTAAGCCGTAAATCTCTCCCTTTTCATAATTCACAAAATGTTGTGTGGTTAAAGGTGTGGATAATTCATAACAACTCACTTTTCCCTTCAAATGTGGCATTTGTTTGTACAATTCCGCTAATAAGCGTTGCGAGAACTCTTCTTTCAAAGCTTCATATTCTGCTCCTCTTTTCTTCCATTTAGAACCTTCCCATTTGGCAAAGGTTTCATAGGGTAATAGCGTAATAATATCAATAGAACTATGTCCCGGATAACGCTCTAACCATGTGGGGTCTTTGGCACATGGAAACGACATGTACACCACCGGAAAAGGTTGGCTAATATCATTCAAATAATTCTTTACGCACGTATCGTGATCTCCCTCTTCTGGGTAAATCCATAGGTTGGTTTTCTCAATTCCTAATTCCTCTGGGGTACCTTCTAATCCAATATATAAACTAGCGTGGGCCACAGATCGGTTTACTTTTTGGAGTTGACTTGTTAACTGGTGTTGCTTAACCACTTCTTTAGAAAGCAACTTGTTATAGGTAGTCATCACTCCCGCGCTACTCACTACATTCTTGGCTTTAAGTACCTGTCCTGTATTCATTTTAACGCCAATGGCTTTGTTGTTTTCCACCACAACCTCATCTACTTCCGCATTGATTAAAATGGTACCTCCGGCCTTTTCAATAATGGGATCTATGGTCTTCACAATTTGCGAAGAACCACCAATAGGAAAACTACCACCATCAAAATAATGACGCGCTACGGTGGCGTGCATAGCGAAACTGCTCTCTTTGGGCGTTAATCCATAATCTCCATATTGCCCAGTAAGCACTTTAATGAGCGTTTCATTGGAAGTCAATTTTCGCAAAACTTCGTACGTGGTTTGGTCAGAATACTTGAAAAATGGACGTTGCATAAATCCGCCAATCAACTTACTCAGAATTGGCGGTATGGCTTTATTAACATAAAATTTACGGCTACTCTTAACCGTCTTAAAAACTAAATCTACGTACTGATCAATGGCTTCTGTTTCCTCTGGAAAATAGGATTTCATTTTATCCTTAAAGTTCTTCACGCCCTTTACAAAATCATAGGAAGTATCTCCAATAATGATTCGGTCATACACCTCTCCCATGTCTTCCCATTTGAGTAGAGCTCCAGTAACGTGGTCAAACATTTTTTTCATCATGCTTTTTTCACGACTTACCTCACCAATGTAATGGATACCTACATCCCACTCATAGCCTTTTCGTTTAAACACATGGGTAAATCCACCGGCCACATAATGTCGTTCCAGTACTAATACCTTTTGCCCCTGTTGCGCTAAAATGGAAGCCAGCGATAAACCTCCCATTCCTGAACCAATTACAATGGTATCGTATTGAGGTAATACGTCTGGATTTTGTTTGAACGACTGAATCATAAGAGCGTTATTTTGAAAATGTGTGTTCTCAAAAATACGGAATTATACGAGAGAAGTTGCCGAATTAACTACCTCATTCTTTGATAATGGGTTTGCACCAATTGGCCAATTTTAGTTTCCGAACTCACCAATTCAAAATCCATTCGATTAGGCATAGTCTTGAATAGAGGAATCCCCTCACCTAACATTACGGGAATGTGGGTAATGGTTAAATCATCAATTAAATCTTCTTTCAAAAAGCCTTGAACGGTTCCTCCGCCATCAATATATAATTGGCCATGACCATTTTTATGGATTCCGGCCAAGACTTCGGTTAGCGGACCGTTCACCAAAAACACACGGTCTTGAATATCAGCTGGGATTTCTTTCAAAGAATTACTCAAAACATACACCGGTACGGTATAGGGCCAATCCATATCAAAACCACGTACAATATCAAAAGTATTACGCCCCATTAATACGGCATCAATGTTAGCCATAAAATCAGCATAACCCAAATCATCTTTATCTGGATTAGGGGTTTCATTTAACCAATCAATCCCCCCATTTTTATCAGCAATAAAACCATCAATGCTGGTGGCTATGTATACTTTGTTTCGTTTTGTCATTTTTCTACTTTCTAGGATTCGTAACTACATTTTCGGAACTCCAATTTACCCTTTTCAACTCAAACCAATTTACGGGAATACCTTCATAATAAAAGAGCTCTTTGAATTGCAGACCTACTTTTTTTATCACTGCGTTAGAAGCCAAATTCTCTACATCTGCTGCCGCACAAATGGTATCTAAACCCATAACGTCAAATCCGTGTTTTAAACTTAACAATGCAGTTTCCGTAGCCAGTCCTTTCCCCCAGAATTTTGGTTTAAAACGGAAGCCTAAATCATAGTAGGTAAATTCGGATCGCAGATTTTCTTCATATTTCAATCCACTCCAACCCATAAACTCACCCGTATCCTTTTCAATCACCGCCCAACGACCAATCCCGTTTTTTTCATACTGAGCTTGTATCATGGCAATCACATCCTCTGCTTGAGAAATGTGGGTAAGGGGATTATTACCTAGATATTTATGCACCAAGGGATCTGAATCTAAAGCAAATATTCCTTTAGAATCTTGTGCTTCGAAATCTCTTAGAATAAACCTATCTGTTTCGTAGTGAATTTTCATTTGTACTTATTGTGAGGTAGAACTAAACTCTTTTTTTTCGAAGGAATCGCTCAAAAACCTTTTGGGTTTCCTGGGGTTCAAAATACCAATCGGAATACGGCAACGGAAATACAAACACTCCTGCCCGATGCAAGATACGGTAGCGTTCTAGGCCAAAAACATCCGTAAGTTCACCCGGATACCCCACCAAATCAATTCCAATATAATCCCCTTCATATTTAATTAATAAATCCATATGTAAACCTGCGATAGAGAAATCGGTCCAATACGTTTTAATTTTCCACTTTTCCATTAGGGTAATTACCTCTTCCGCAAAATTATCATGCGCCAAAGAGTGTGCTCTAGAATTGATGCCTAAATGCTGGGCGTTACTCAAATAAGCTCCTAATAGCGAACCTCCTTGGGCTTCTTTAGGAGTAATAGAACTAAAAATAAATTGCTGCTTTCGTGCACGAGTAATAGATACATTAAACACATCAGGCTTGTTGATATGAATAAAGGCTGAATGATGACTTTGCGCATCTATTGCGAATGACAGGTACATTTGATCACGTTCTTCTCCTTGAAAACTGTAGGCTGTTCCTACCCTAATTTTATGTTTTTCAATGGCACGAATAGGAATTTTCTCAATAACCATTTTAGCCAATAAATCAACCTGTGCTCTAAAAGGTGAAAGGATTCCCATTGTTGAACATAATTGTTCATTCAACTCCTTCTCTTCAGTTATGTGTTGTAAAATGACTTTTAAAAGTGCAATGGCTTCCAATTTATTCGTACCATTTTTATCACGAATTCCAGAACAATACTCAAAATACAAACCCTGCTCGGTTTCATCAGGACGTTCATTCATTACCCTGTCTCTTATACACATCTGACGCTGCCGACGATCTACTCTGTGTAG
>CAJXPI010000182.1 GCA_913057875.1 uncultured Flavobacteriales bacterium | reverse complement strand
CTAATAACTTAGAGGTGTATCCTAATCCAAGTACCACAATGTTAAATTTTTCTATTCCTATGGCGGTCAATCAATCCAGTATTGCGCTGACTGACCTTAGTGGAAAAGTGGTCTATCAGGAAAGTATTGGAATGACCCAAAACCATCAAATTGATGTGACCCATTTAGCCAAAGGCATGTATATACTTTCGGTAAAAGCAGATACGTTTTATTATACCCACCAAGTGGTTATTGAATAAATTAATTGATTATTCAAAATAGTATAGCCCTGTTTCCTTAATTGGAAACAGGGCTTTTTTGGTTATTGGAGCTTACAATCAACTAGGTAAAATCCCCCCCCCCTTTACAAACGGGTAATATCTACCGTTTGTAAATTACTGTTTAACAATAGCTTTGACTCCAATTAATCTAAAATCATAATTTCTTTCATCATGAAACTATCCTTTTTACTTAAATCTTCGAGTATACTTTTAGCCCTAGGGACATTTACTAACGCAACTAACGCTCAATTATATTCTAGTGGTAACAATACTATTGCAGGAAACGCAGTAGGAATTGGAGTTTCCAATCCTCAAGGTACTTTGCATTTAAATGATTTTACCGGAGGTTTTTTAGGAGGTGGAGAGGTACCATTAATGAGGTTCGAATCCACAGACCTAGGACAATCACCAACTACGACTAATTATTGGGATTTTACCATGGGATTATCTTCCAGTTTGGTTATGTCTAGATTCTCCACTCAAAACAGCAACCCAGTTGACGCATTACAACTTGGAGCAGGATATGTAAAAGTATTTGAACGATTCAAGGTAACTGATTATGCTCAAATGGGTTCTGCCATTACCCCTAACAATACTCAGGGGTATGTATTATCGTTAGGAATGTTAGAAGGTAACTCTGGATCCTGGAATGGAAGTGGTACTGCATTGTTTGGCACAAATACTGGTGAGTTTCAAGTAATGACTAATCCTACAGGTTCCGTCATTGGAACTACAAACATGGCTAATCAGGTACGTTTTACTGCCAATGAAAGTGGAATCACTGTAAGAAAAGACCCTTCAAAAACCTTTGTAGATTTATCATTTATTGATCCAGCGCAAACTGGTACGGATAAAAGGGCATTTACCATACGAACAGTAGGTGCTAATCATGCTACTTCTCCTAATATTTTAGAGTTTTGGGACCCGCATAACAACGGACAGGCATTTTTTACCATGCCTATTAGAATAGGCGGACCTGCGTCAGATATAAGTGTTACGGCAAGTGGTTATGACCTTTATGTTAAGGGAGGCGTAAGAGCAACAACCGTAAAGGTAGATGCATATGTAAATTGGCCTGATTATGTTTTTGCACCAAGCTATGATTTAATGTCTCTCAAAGAAACAGAACAGTTTATTGATCAAAACAGCCACTTACCTGGAGTTCCATCTGAGGCTGAAGTACAAAAAGAGGGTATAGAATTAGCCGAAATGAATGCCATTTTGTTAAAAAAGGTAGAGGAGTTAACTTTACATCTCATTGAATTACAAAAACAAGTTAACCAACTACAAAATGATCAATAAAACCAGCCTTAAAATAGTATTTATTTTAACTATAACTCTCAGTTTAGTTACCATGGAATCGTGTAAAAGAGAGGAGCCTTGTTGCGATGCCTCCAACCCGGAGTGTCCCAATTACGATCCGTGTTATGGGAAAGAACATCCGAGTGCGAAATTTGATATGGCGTATGCTAATAATTTATTTCCATCACCCATTTATTGGCCAGATAGTGTTTTTAGAGGAAATGGAAATTTACACTTTGTTTCCCTGGAGGAAAACCTAGAGGTAGGGCATCGTTGGTATGTAGGGTCTGAAATTATTGAGGGCGTTAGTGCGGTTACGAGACGTTTTGAGGATGTGCCCCGACCCGCTACCATTGAAATTACACATGTAATTGAATACGAACCTAATTTATCTTGCCATCCCAACGATGATGGATATGATTCTGTAATCCAAAGTTTCGATTTAATTAACAGACGAAGTGAATTATTAACCATTGGTACCTTTAGAGGAATTAGAGGTAATGAAACAGATAGTTTTGAGATTATTTTTAAGTATGTGAGGTATGAAAATCCCTTTATTGATGACCCTACTTGGATAGAAGCAGAATTTGCATCTACCAATCAGGTAATAAATTTTGATAATCAAGGTGATACTTTGTGGGGTGAAGGGAAAACCAATGGTAATGAAAGACAGTATGTTATTCATGAAAATCATCAATTGTATTTTGAGCATCACAATAGTGGCTACCCCTATTATGGAACAGGTTCCGTTACGGACGATGGAAATATAACATTAACCTATACCCGGGATGGTGAGGGTGCTGATGGCACATTCATAACATTCAAGGGTAGAAAAATAAAATAATTATGAAAAAAATATTACTTAGCCTATGCGTTATTATTTATGCATATGGACTCATGGCGCAAGGATGTGTGCGTGAAATAAGTACAAATCCTGAAAACCCGGTTAACGAAGAATGGGATAATTTATTTCCCGGTTCTAGGCAAAGCTTTTTAAACTCTTTTAATTGGGCAGACCCAGTCACTATTGATGGTAGTTTGCATTGGGACAGCAAACTAGGTAATGGGCCAATTCCAATGAGTAATCCGTACACAAACTCTGGAGGAAAGGCAACAGAGTTTATTTGGTACGGAGCAAATTTTAATATTAACAATTCAGATTGGCATTGGGAGGACGGATGGGAATTATTGTATTTAAATCTAGGCTTTTTGCCAAATGGAGACCCTATTTTAAATAAACCTAGCGATAGTTGGAATCCTGACCCATAAGCAATTTCGCCAAAAAATATTCCATATTTCATACTTTACAATCGATATAGAGGAATAATGCGTGTTTTTTTTAATGCCTGGTTTGATGGTGGTATTCACCCAAAGGATGTTGAAGTGGAGTTAGTATTTTCAAAGCCAGATATAGATGGAAATAACATAAGTGGTGTTTTCAGGCATGCTGGAGGGAAAGATTTACCTTTAAATCAGGAAACGAAAATCTCTAGTATTCTATCCCCTAGGGTAAACGTTGAACATGCAGATGATACGGAATGGGCGGTTGTTGATTTTCAATTAGCCTATGATCCCTGTCAATGTCAGACACCTTCCATGTTTTATATTGCTTTTAGACCACGAACTGTTACGGATGTAAAATTGAAAATCAGAACTATTGAAATACAAAAAGATCTAAATACCTTAAGTTATGAGGATACCACTTTTTTACATTTTTCAGATGGTAAACCTGGGAATTTCATTTTCAGGAATATTGATGGAATGGTTGATAAATATGAAGATGAGCTAGAATGGTATGATAGGAATTTGAATAAATATAACAATCCAATAAATAAAGGGAAATTGACTTTTGTAAAAGTCATGAAATATGCTGCGAATTATGGGACAGGAGGTCTTTTAAATGGTGATCTTTTTGATGTTTCGGAGTTTTTAAGAGAAAATCAATTACCTCTTTGGAATAATAAAATAATGCTTCCTAGTGACTCTGCGCAATCAGAAAAATGGGGAGCCGCTATTACAAAGTCTGCTAAAAATGTAGTAGCCAAACAATTTGATTTTCTGAATGTTATGCTTGATATTACGGAAAAACCAGTACCACCCCAAGTACCAGTGGGTACTTTTACAGAAGGTGTTATTGATGGTACCTTGGAAAAAGTCGATCCTAAATGGTCTAAACCATTGTTTGTACCTGGAGTTGTGGGGACAGCGGCCTTTCCAGATGCTGCTTTTTTAAATTCTTTCAACTATCCCGCATATAATGAGGTGGTAGGTTTGTTTGCGTTACTTGAATATCCGTCATTTAAAACTACTGAGTTTAAGCAAAACTGTACATATGAAGAAAAGGAAGCCTATTATTTAGATCACCAACATTACGATAATGAAGGAAACCCATATTACCCAAAAAGGGGAACAAAAGGAAAAGTTTATCAAAACATAAAAGCTGACTTGCAAGTAAATTCACCCTTAAAATACGCTTTAAACCCAGCTTTAGATTTTGATTTAAATAAAACCAAAATTATGGGAGCTCTAAAAATTGAATTAAAGGGAGATTTTGGATATCAGGATAAGTGGATTTTAGAACGCAAATTAAAAAATAGCAACTTTAAAATAAACCAATTTTTTGACGATAAAAATGGTAAAATAATTACCGAAATTATTTCAGAATTCTATAATATAGAAACTATTCAAAACGTAATTTTTAGTTTAAATTTTGATGTTATTGGAGAGCGTTTGTTTTTTGAAGAATGGCCAGAAAACGAATTAATTGGAGAACAAAGTCTTTATTGCGGGAATCCATATTTAAATATAGAAATTGAATCTGTTCAATTTAAAATTGCCGCAGATATGTATTTTCACCAAAAAGGGTGGAATGGAGACCAGGTTAATACTTTTCAAGTATTTACTTATGAATTATGGCATTCCAAAAATGGAGGTTCCTTTGAGTCAAATAATATAGATAATGGCGGTGTTACAATGGGCAATAGTTCTTTTGTAAATTATCAACCTGGTATTATGGAAATCAATAGTATAGTTCAACCTACTGACCCAATTGTATGGAACGTTTCCGGTAATAACATTTACGTTAAAGGAGAAGATATTCGACTTAAAAATACGGTAGGACCTGCAGAGGGATACAACCTAATTATTGAAGGAATGAGTATTGAAATAGAGAAAGATGCTGTGATTGAGCTAAACACGGAACTGATTTCCAAGTTCTTTTATGATTACCCAAAGGTTGAACCTATTATGGGCACGGCCGATGAATTAGGTAATTATTGTGATAAGGATGGAGGTGCATATAAGGCGAATATTTATTTAAATACCAAAAAGGAAATGTCTTCTAATTGGGGAAATAGTACAACCATAAAAGATCAGTTTGAAGTAGATACCAAAATTTCTGTTTATCCAAACCCCGTAAACCAAGAAGTAAATGTTAAAGTAATTTCTGGAGAATTAACAAGTTGTACCATTAAAGTATTGAGCATTACTGGGCAAACGTTAATAGAAGAAAGAGTAAATGAAGATTTGGTAAATGGTTTTGCCATTGGTGTAGAACATTTAACCAATGGGTATTACATTTTGGAACTATTCTCTGATGATGGTTACAGGGTCCAAAAGAAATTTGTTGTGCAACACTAATCAATTTATTGAATAGTTAACTTGATATGTAAAAAAAAAGCTCTGTTTCCTTAATTGGAGGCAGGGCTTTTTTCATGGTAAACCATTAGAAAAAAAACCTACCTATTAACCTTACTTTGAAGCATTAAACCTTCACGGAAATGAAACACACACTAGTATTTCTGCTGTTGGCCACGTTTATAGGGTGTTCCAATACCCATGAATCCAACGAAAGCGTTATTGCCGCCAATTCCTATTTAATGGGTAAATGGTCTGGTTCTGGAAATTTCTTAGACCAAGAATTTGACCAAGAAATGGGTGAAATTCCTTTTATCATTGATATTTACAGTTCAGAACTAGCCGTTACTGTTGGCGAAACCAAGATGGTAAACCCGCAATTAATACCTGCTAAATTTGGGTTTGAAATTCGAGGCGAATTGGCGGGTCCCATTTCCAGTAACCAAAGAATAGAAAAAGACAAAATGATTATTCTCCTAGTCATGCCTGAACATAATCGAGAACTCGCCCAGAACTGGGATTCTAATTTTCATTTAAAAGAAAACTTTTCGTTTGATTTTACAATGAAAGTGGGTGGTGTAAAGTTGCAAAAATCACAAACTAGTTTAACCCAAAATATACCAACTAAAAACATCTAAATTCTTCACGAAAAATTGAATTACGCAGAGAACAATTATATTCCCTTAATATTTTTTGTTTCTTTTTGTGCAGTGTTAGTCTGAATGAAGCTTGGAAGTGCGTTCCCTCCGGGAACAGGGCATGGAAAGCGAGAATGAAGCGGTCGCTTGCGAAACACCTTTCAAAAAGTCCCCTTTTTTTACTCGTGTATTTTTTAGTTGTACTCGTGAGCTTCCTTCGGTCGGTTGTTTGCGTTTTTTTTGGGGAAAATATCCGAATGGATATTTAAGCGTATCGCGGTAGCGATAAAGCAAAAAAA
>CAJXPI010000181.1 GCA_913057875.1 uncultured Flavobacteriales bacterium | reverse complement strand
CACAGAGTAGATCGTCGGCAGCGTCAGATGTGTATAAGAGACAGGTCCAGAAATCACCTTTTATGGAAGTGGTTGTTGGGTGTTTTGATCTTTACAATGGTGGTTTTCTTAGGTTTTGCCAAATTCACGGGTTTTGTTGCGGGAAGATTAATAAAATCTAAGGTTGAGGAGTATTCTAATGGGGTTTATACGGTTGACTTTAATAATCTTGTAATTAATTGGGATAACAGCGAAATTGCTCTGAAGGGATTTACTTACAATCGTATAAATCCTAATTTGCCTATCAAAAATGATGTTTCTTTTTCGGCTAAATCGGCAAGCATTGATTTGGAATCTATTACGGGTATTTACTTTGAAAAGGCGCTGCATGTGGAGTATTTTACCATTAATAATCCTCAAGTGGCTATTCATCAATCCGAAAAGTCTAGTGATAACCAGAATTTTAGTTTTAAAACAGGCAATTTATTCAAGGTGGTGCAAGGATTCGTTAAGTCCTTTCAGATTGACAACTTCAAGGTTAATCATCTGTATCTAGACTATTCTCAGGATTATGAGGAGCCGGTTCATTATATTGTAAATGATTTGACTCTTGGCATTCATAATTTTAAGCTTGACAGCACGGCTGTGGCTGAAAACTCGGATTTCTTTTTCACCGAGTCGGTTAGCGTTAAGCTTTCCAATCAAACTATAGCTCTTGGTGACGGTATACATAAAGTGCATTTTGATAGTTTAAGACTGAATACGATGTTGAATCGTATTGAAGTATTTAACACACGGGTGGATAGCTTAGATTCACCTACCAAAAAAACGAATAACGTTCAATGGAATCGATACCATACACATTTGCCTTATTTGGGGGTTAAGGGATTGAATTTTCTTAGAGCCTATCAAGAAAACGTTTTAGAAGTAGATAGCTTGTTGTTAAATGATATTGAGTTCTCTGCTGAAATGGGCTCTTTGTTTCATAAGGAAGGAAAACATTCTGAAATTCAAATAGATACAACGGTTAGTAATGGAGTTATTGCCATTTTGCTTCAGGTGTTTGATTCTTACCAATTGCATCAATTCCAAATAAATAGAGCGAATGGAAAAATGGACTTAATACAGAATGATGAGTACGCTGAATTAAAAAACTTAAACCTAGAGTTTACAGGGTTTCAGTTAGATTCTACGGATATAACTCAGGAGGATTATTATCCGGTGTTTAAGGGGTTGAAATTGGATATTGAAACTCCAAGTTTTAAAATACCTAACGGAGATAATATAAGTGCCTCTAAGCTTTTTGTTTCTACCTATGACAGCTCAATAATTGTAGATGAAGTGAAAATAAATAGTCGTAATGGCGAGGATCGTGATATCTCTATTGCTGAGTTAAAAATTACAGGAGTAAGTCCTAAACAAATATTACAGGATCAAAAAATACGGATAAAAGAATTGATAATTAAAAATCCTGAAATAAAGGTAGTTAACAACTATGATCAAGAGCAGAGCATTAAGCTTAATTTAAGCTCTTTTATTACAGATAAGGTTAGTGAATACCAGATTAAAAAAGTGGTTATAACCAATGGTATTGTTGATTTAGACAAGGGTAAGAATGATATCAGAAGAGTTAATGTAAGCTTGGATGATTTTAAGATAAGTGAAAGTGAGTTAAGAAAAGCCAAATTCTTGTTTTCTAAAAGGGCTCGATTAGAGTTTAAAAATGTAAAAACGGAGATTCCAAATGTGCAGCATGATTTACGAATAAAATCATTAAAACTAGATTCATGGGGAGGTAAAGTTCAATGGGACGATTGGAGCATTTCACCCAACATTTTTGATAGTAGTACGGTAAAGTTTATTACGCATTCCAAGGGTGAGGTTTTAGCATTGAAGGGAGTAGACTTTGCTAATTTAACAAGACCTAAAGATATAGATCTGTCTGAAGTGAAGTTATTTCATATGAATTCGAAAATTGAATTAATGGTCCCAGACACCCACGAGGAGAAGTCGAAAAATGATCTTAGTGTTTTCCTAAAAACATTAGATTCCATTAAATTGGCAAACGTGAACTTGGATAGTTTGGAAGTGGCGGTTTATAAGGAGGGGAGAACGGTTGCTAAATTTTCAAATAGCATGTTTACATCTAGGCTTTTGGAGGCGGATACGGCTGAATTATATAAAGGGGTCCTTCTTATTACAGGAGATTCAAATAGCTTTATAATAGAAAAGTTATTTGTGCCACTAAAAAAGTCGTTTCACGATCTCTCTGTTCAATCTATTATTAAGTCCGGAGATTCAAATTTAGTGGTTAAAAATATTACACTAACCCCTTCGGTATGGCCTAGAGTTCCAGATTCGGTTGCAAGTATTAATGTTAAAATACCGCAATTAACCACTAGTGACTTCAGAGTTTTGGGTCATCAAAATGTAGACACATTAACCTTGGGAGAGGTTCGGTTGTTTCAGCCTCAATTTAAGATGAAAATGGCTAAGAAAAAGAAGTCGGTTACAAAGGATTTCTCCTTGCCAGAACAGCTTCCTGAAGATTTTATTGACGAGGTGTTTCAAATGCTTCATGTTAAGGGTTTTCATATTGAAGAGGGAAGGTTTGAGTTGAGAAATGACAGCATGCTTGCTAAAGTGGATGATTTGGAATTAAATTCAGAAAATTGGGAAATATCAAAATCCAGCACTTGGGACAAGAAACGTTTTTTGTATGCTTCTGATTTTAATTTAAAACTGAAGGATATTCATCTTGATTTTCCAGGAATAGACTCTTGTCACAATATTGATAGTATTCATTATCAGTTCACTCCCAATAGACTAGATGTGCATGGCGTTTACTATAATAATAAAAGAGATGAGACATTGGCTACTTCTGAATATAGTATTTTCATGCCCCGGATTTCGGTAACTGGCCTTGATTGGCACAGTTATATCACAGGAAAGGACCTAATAATTCAAGAAGTGTCAAGTAAAGGAGGTTTTTTAGAGTATGATCAGTATCCTTCTTTATCCAAAAATGTGAAGCCGTTTCAACTACCTGAGGAATTTCCGGAAATGAAAGGAATTACTTCCATTAAGGTGCATCAGTTAGATGTGAATCAAATGGACGTGCAAATGCGTATGCATAAGAGTAATAGGGTAAGTCCTTTGGATATGGATCACTTCAGTTTAGTAGTAGATTCTTTTCATGTGTATCCGGGAGAGAGAATGGATTCTTTTCGTCTCTTTTGGTCGGATAATATTGAAGCTAGTGTAAATAATGTCTTCACCCATGTGGATAATGGATTGTATGAATTGGGTGCGGATCAAATTTCTTTTTCTACTCAAAAGAAAATCTTAGAAATAGTAGGTTTTAGTTTGATTCCAAATGTACCAAGGATTGAGTACGCCTTGCATAAGGGTGGGTTTCAAAAAGATGTTTTTGACCTGAATGTTGCAGGATTAGCTATCAACCACTTGAGGTTTGATAAGCTTTTAAGAGATCAGCGCTTAGAGGGGAATCAACTGGTAGTTAATCAGCCTGATTTAAAAGTTTTTAAGGATAAACGGAATCCATACAACACCGATGTTTACAAAGAAATACTTCCAGAAGTGTTTAAAAAAGCGCCAATAAAGGTGGATTTAGATAGTGTGTTGGTGGAGGATATGAAAATTAGTTACGAGGAATTCCCGTCAAAGGGAAGAAACACAGGTAAAATCATTCTCACCGATACATATATTACCGCAAAAAACTTTACGAATGATACCACAAAATTAGAATTAGACTCTGCCTTAACCATTGTAATGAATAGTAAGTTTTTGGGTACTTCAGATTTGTACCTAACGCTGGAGTACGATATGCTGACACCAGATAATGAGTTCTTTATGTATTCCACCCTGGGCGAAATGGATGCTACTTTGCTGAATAAATATACTTACCCAGCGTATAATGCTAATATTAAAAGTGGGGATGTGCATAAAATGCAAATGCATGCCTTTGGTAATGATAGTCTTTCTGCAGGTAAGATGAATATGTTCTATTCAGATTTAAAGTTCGAGTTTCTAGATGAAGAAGATCATCATGCTAAAAGTTTTAAAAATTTTGTAGGAAACAACTTTGTCATAAAAACAAAGAACAAGTATAGTTACTTTAAAAAGCCTCAAGATATTTTTGTAGTTAGAAATACCCAAAAGGGCTGGATAAACTACTTGATCAAGATCGAGCTAAATGGAGCTCAAGCCAATGCGGGAATAAATAGAAAGCAAGGTAAGGAAGCAAAAAAGGCAAATAAGAAGGCTTGGAAGGACTTTGAGCAGAAAAGTAAGGAGAGACTGAAAGAAGAGGGCAAGCAGCAAAAGCAACGGGATAAAGAAGCCAGAAAGTTACTTAGGCAATCCAAGTAGTTGATCTGCTTCGAAATTCCAAAACAAAGGCAAACCTTAAATAAGGTTTGTTTTTACGAATAAGCTTTCTGTCTCAAACGGTGCCCGCTTGGCCAGAATCTTATCCATAAAAAAAGCTCCACAATTTCATGTGGAGCTTTTTGTTTCTTAGTGACCTCGGCAGGATTCAAACCTGCAACCGCCACAGCCGTAATGTGGAATTCTATTCAGTTGAACTACGAGGCCCTGTAAGCGGCTGCAAATATAAAATGAAAATTCGTTATGGCGCATAGTTTATGATAAAAAAAAATGGATGTTTTATAATAATAATATAGAGGTATAGGTCAACTCATTCATTTACAGTTGATATTGTCAATTCTAAATCATATGGTTATGTAAAAGCTGGCAATTGCCAATAAGAACCCTGTAAGAATGGATAGAAAAATGGATTGTTAATTTGTTGGTTTTACCATAACCGGAATTCGGCATTAGGTTGTAAAAGTTCAAAGCGGATACCCAAAGTGTCACCTATTCACCAATACAAATAAATAGAACCCATTACATTTGTGGCATTAATGAGTTTAATTTCATGAAAATAGCGAGAGTATTTATATTCACATGTTTAATTGTGTGGTCTCCAGAATTGGTATATGCGCAACATGGAGATAAGATTTTAAATGACTTTTCTGGCTTTGAAGTAAATGGTGTTGTTTATCTATCGGCTACAATAGCTAGTGGAAATACCTGTAACGGAATAGATATTTTGAAATCTGCGGATAATTACAACTTTCAACATATTGGAGATATTTCTGGCATTTGTGGCAGTACGTCTAATTCTGTGCAATACGAGTTTATTGATTCCCTACCCATTTTAAATGGAATAAATTATTATAAGTTGGAGCTTGGTGGACAAGGTTATACCACCTCTATTAAAATTGATGTCCGCTCGTTTAGTGCTGAAAAAGTCCAAATTTACCCTAATCCAATGCAAGAGATAGGTGTTATTCGTTTTTCAAATCCAGATAATCATGTACTTCAAATTGAAATTTATAATTCTTTGGGGCAAGTAGTTTTGAATGGAAGTAGCAAAAGTGAAAGTTTGGATGTTTATTCTAATAATTGGACTCAAGGTATGTATTGGGTAAGGGTGTATAATCTGGAGAGTAAACGACTCCAATCGGGAGTTTTTATGAAAATTTAATTCTTTAAATTGGATTAACCTCTCCAAACCAATCATTATGCTTCACCAAATATTGAGGTAGATTTGAAATGGTGTAGAGGTCTGAGCCTGGCTGAATTTGGATGATTTGCCCTGAAATATGCCTCGAAACTTCGCTCCAAGATTCGGACGCCCTATTTTTGACCACATTGAGGTGGTTAAAATTAAAGAGAACAGGTAGAGCAAATTTTTCTCGATAGGTTGTGCCAACGGTTACCTTTTTTTGATCTTCAAAGGTTTGAATTAGTTCTTTTAAATACATATTATCCAATTCGGGTTGTAAGGAGTTTAAAAATAAAACGCCATCTAAATCAAACAAATTCATTTGAGATAAAATCCATTTTAATTCTAGGGTCTCTTTATTTTCCCAATTACTGTTTTTTATAAACTGCACTGGAAAATGTTTGTGACGATTGAAAACCTCCTCGTAATCAGAACCTAGTACCACGTATAAATCATTGATTTGGGTTTTCACCATTTCCTTTATGGTGTGTCCTAAAACAGTTGAGTTTCCCCAACCTAGGTTATAACTGTCTCTTATACACATCTCCGAGCCCACGAGACTCCTGAGCATCTCG
>CAJXPI010000180.1 GCA_913057875.1 uncultured Flavobacteriales bacterium | reverse complement strand
GGGCTCGGAGATGTGTATAAGAGACAGAGGTAAAGCGGATGAAAAAGGAAGAAAGCCATTAAACATGAACATTTACCTTCAAATGTTTAACGTATTCAACAGTTTAAATGTTAGATCTATTTACCGATTTACTGGTGTTGCTGATGATGATGCATACTTAACTGATGCAACATACCAAAATGATATTCAAGCCAAATTGGATGAGCAATCATTTAGAGAGCAGTATTCCATGAAAATTAACAACCCTGGGAACTATAACTTACCAAGACGTACAAGAATTGGGGTAATGGTAACTTTCTAAGTAAACAGATTTAGTTTAAGAAATTTAGTCGCATAAATTATGGTTAAAGAAACAAATATTATGAAATTTAATACTACCATATTAGCCGTCATGGCTCTATTGATTTCCACGTTCTCTTTTGGAAGAGTATATCTAGGTGGAGGAAAAAGATCCGCTAGTACCGGTTCGGGTGATGCTACTGCCGCCAACTGTGCTCCTGCCGTTGGTGCAAAGGAATTGTCTATTAATAACGTTCGTGCACTTGTTCAAACAGGTGGTGACATGTGGTGGGATTTAGTAGGTGTTCCTCGTTACGAGGTGCCAAAAGGTTCGGGCCGTACTGCTTTATTTGCAGGGTCATTATGGCTGGGGGGTAGAGATGCCTCAGGTCAACTAAAAGTTGCTGCATTACGTTTTAGACAAAACGGTGTGGATTTTTGGACGGGTCCATTAAGTACGGTTACCGCGGAAATTGATCCTTCAACTTGTGATGAATGGGATACGCACTTTAAGACTACTCGAATTGAAGTAGATGCATTTATTTCTGGAGGAACTGCTACAGACGCGATTAAAAACTGGCCAGCTCATGGTGATCCTTCGAAAGACCAAGCACAATATTTAGCCCCTTTTGAGGACGTGGATGGTGATGGTTTTTATAATTGGGAAGCAGGTGATTTCCCTAAATACGATTTAACTGGAAATGTAAATTGTGGGGGAGAATTATTAAACATTTATGGTGATGAGAACCTATGGTGGATATTTAACGATAAAGGAAATATTCACACGGAAACTGGCGGTGAGGCCATTGGTATGGAAATTAGAGCGCAGGCTTTTGCTTTTGCAACTAATGACGAAGTGAATAACATGACTTTTTATAACTACGAATTAGTAAATCGCTCTTCTTTTGATTTGCAGAATACCTATTTCGGGTTTTGGGTGGATCCGGATTTAGGTAACGCTTTAGATGATTATGTGGGTTGTGACGTAGAAAGAGGTCTTGGATTTGCTTATAATGGTGATGAATTTGATGATGATAACTCGGGTAGACCTGGTTACGGAGCAAATCCTCCTGCTATTGGGGTAGATTTCTTCCAGGGTCCATTCCAAGATAAAGATGGAAAGGATAACTGTTTATGTGATAATTACGCTGCAGCTATTGCCGATGACGGTATTGTGTATGACGGTTCGGGAGTAGGATATGGTGACGGAATTATAGATAACGAACGTCTAGGAATGCGTGCATTTCTTTATCATAACAATGATGGGTCAGTAACAGGTGATCCTTCGGTAGCTACTGATTATTACAACTTTTTAAGGTCTATTTGGAAGGATAACTCATTAATGTATTATGGAGGAACTGGTCACCAAAATAGTGGTGGTGTTATTCAACCATTAATTGAGGCTGATTTCATGTTTCCAGATGATACCGATCCTCTTGGATGGGGAACGGGAGGAGATCCTCAAGCTCCTTGGACCGAAGTAACAGCAGGTAATACACCTCAAGATAGACGTTTCGTTCAATCGGCAGGACCATTCGCGTTGGCACCTGGTGCAATTAACAATATCACCGTTGGTGTGGTTTGGGCACGTGCAAATTCTGGTGGTGCTTTGGCTTCAGTACAAGCAATGAAACAAGCGGATACTAAAACGCAAGCTTTATTTGATAACTGTTTCCAGTTATTGGATGGACCAGATGCTCCGGTAGTAGGAATTACAGAAATGGATAAACAATTAGTATTTGCGCTAGATAATGTAGGCGGAAATAATGCAAATGATGATTATTTTGAAATCGATCCATTTATTGTGGCTCCAACTGATTCTATTCAAGATGAGGATGGAAATTGGATTAAAAAGTCTGATAATCCCTTTCTGTTTGATTCTCTAGCTACAGAGTATAGAAGTTATAGATTCCAAGGATATCAAGTGTATCAATTAAAAGATGCTTCGGTATCTGCTGCGGATCTATATAATGATGATTTGGCTAGACTGGTTTTCCAATGTGATGTTAAGGATGAGGTTACCAGATTAATTAATTACAGATTTGATTTAGATTTAGAAGCTGTTGTACCTGAGCTAAGAGTAGATGCAGCTTCAAATGATGGGGTGTACAAAACATTCACATTAAGAGAGGATTTCTTTGCAACTGGTGATCGTACTTTGGTGAACTACAAGTCCTACTATTACATAGCTATTGCTTATGCTCATAATAATTACAAAACCTATAGTCAAACAGACCCAGACGGTTTAGATGGACAAAAAACTCCGTATTTACCTTCTAGAAAGGCTCCAACCGGACCAATTATTAGATATTCTGCTATTCCGCATCAAACACAAATGCAGAATAATGGAACGGTATTAAATTCAGGATTTGGTGATTTTGTCCCAATTACTAGAATTGAAGGTATCGGTAATAACGGGCATTATTTGCAAATGGACCAAGCGAGTATAGATGAGGTAATGTCAGGCGCTCCTTATAAAGTAGCTCAACCAACCTATACGGTTGGTAATATTGCTGGATCTACAAATACCCCAATTGAGGTAAAAATTATTGACCCATTGGCGGTTCAAGCTGGTGATTATACCATTGCTTTTAAAGACACTTCTAATTTGGGCCCTGATGCGATGTATTGGGAACTAACAGGTGGAGCTTTAGGAAACACGGTTATTTTATCTAAATCTCAAATTTCTAGTCAAAAGGAAGAATTAGTTCCTGAATTAGGTATCTCCGTTACTGTGAAGAACGTAGAAAGTGCGTGGTATGACAAATTCAATAACGGATTGGTTGGTGCTAACATTGTGTATGAAGATTTCAATAGCCAATGGTTATCCGGGGTAAGTAATGCGGATGGAAACTCTTCGCAGAACTGGATTCGTTCTGGTGTAAATGCCGAAGAAGATCAATTTGGTTATATGGATTATGACATGAGTATTGATGGAAATGGAAGTAGAACGGGAATATCAATCGATGAAGAAGAGGTTTATGAAACTATGATTGAAGGAACATGGGCTCCAGCTCGTCTTGGTACTTGGAACATACATGGGCCAATGGCAACTAGAGTTGTAACGACTCCGTCTCAAAAATTAAGTGCGTTTAAGAAAATGTTTGACGGATTTCCAATGTTAGCTGGTGATGATGCTAGAGAATTGAATCAAGGTTACCAATTGTCTTATCTGAACTCTGTAGATATTGTATTTACAGAAGATAAATCAAAATGGACTCGTGTAGTGGTCCTAGAAATGCAGGATGACCCTACCTTATCTGAAGGTGGTGCGTTGAAATTAGATCCTAGAGCGCATAAGTCAGTTGATAAAAGCGGATTGACATCTGATGATGCTGGTTATAATGCCGCTGAAGGTGATTTAATTTCTCCTAACGGTATGGGTTGGTTCCCAGGATATGCAATTGACATCGAAACTGGTGAAAGATTGAATATGGCTTTTGGTGAAGATTCATATATATCTTCTGAAAATGGAAACGATATGTTGTGGAACCCAACTGATGTTATTTACGAAGGGTTGTCATCTAACCGCGTTAGATTTGGTGGTAAGCATTACGTGTATGTATTCAGAAACAACGATGTAGAGGAAGAACTTCATAAAAACCCGCTAGATTACAATAATCCGGAAAACAGAATGCCATCATTTGATAATGCGGAGTTTATGTATAATAAACTAGCTACAGGTGATGCAGATGATTTCGAACATGTATTTAGAGCTGCTATGTGGGTAGGTTTACCTACACTAGCTCCTGGTCAAACGCTTTTCTCAAACAAAGCGGTAGTTCAGTTGAGAGTAAATAAGACGCATGAGCTTTATTCTCCGGGAAATAAGTTGAGTATTGGTGATACTCCTGCCGATGGCGTGGAATATTTGGTGAACAAAGGGCCTATTACTTACAATTCTATAAAATATGTAAGAGGCCAAAACTTTATTGGTAATGGTTCGGCATCTATTTTAACAAATGGTGATACTAAAACTGATATTGTAGATAATGTATCTGAAACGGTGAATGGTGGTCGTCCAACTTATGGATTCTCCTTAACCGGCTTAGAGGCAACAACCAATAAAAAGGATGTGCTTTCTGAGGCATTAAATGCGATTAGAGTTGTTCCAAACCCATATTATGCATATGCAGAATACGAGCAAGACAAAAATGATTTCCAAGTTAGAATTACCAACTTACCTCAAAAATGTAGAGTTAAGATTTATACTCTAAATGGGGTATTGGTAAGAGAGTTAGATAAAGATGATGATTCCGTTACTTTCTTAGAGTGGGATTTAAAAAATCAAGCTAGAATTCCGGTAGCAAGTGGAATGTACATTGTACACGTTGAAGTTCCAGATGTTGGAGAAGTAGTATTGAAATGGTTCGGAGCTATGCGTCCAGTTGATTTAGATTCTTTCTAAGAAGTTTTAGAGTTAAAAGATTTATAACACAGTTATTATGATTAAAATATATAATACAGTAAAAGTTGTTACCGTTGCACTTGCCGTGCTAGTTTGTGTTCCTTCTGTTTATGCAGGAAATAAGGATAGAATTGGCTCTAATGGTGGAGAACAAGTGAAAATTAACCCTTGGGCTAGAGGTGCGGGCTATGCAAATGCCAATTCTGCATCGGTTAACGGTATTGAAGCTACGTTCTTGAATGTTGCGGGTCTGGCGTTTACTAGAAAAATGGATTTGAACTTAAGCTATTCAAATTATTTGGCAGGTTCGGGTATTGGAATTGCTTCGTTTGGTTACGGACAAAGAATTGGTGAGTATTCAGTTCTTGGAGCAGGATTTCAATCGTTAGACTTTGGTGATATCCATAAAACTACTACTGATTTACCGGATGATGCAGGAACGTATAATGCACAGTATAGCACGTTTTATTTGTCTTATGCAAGAATGTTTTCAAATGCTATCTCTGCAGGGGTTACCACTAAAATTATCTCTGAAGGTATTTCAAATGCAAGTGCCTCTGCCGTTGCTTTTGATTTTGGAATTCGTTACGTAGCGGGTTCAAATGAGCAAATTAAGTTCGGAATTTCTTTGAAGAACATTGGGGGTCAATTGAAATTTGAAGGTGATGGTTTAGCTACCAAAACTAATTTGGATGACAAAGAATTTACGGTTTCACAAAGAACTCAAGCGGTTGAACTACCATCAATCTTGAATATTGGGATAACGTATGATATTCTTATTTCAGAGTACGAAAACTCTGACTCAACTGGAGTCAGAGCATTACATAGAGTTTCTCCGGCAATTAACTTTATGTCAAATTCTTTTGGTAAAGATCAAATAAGCTTTGGTGTGGAATACGCTTATAAAGAATTTGTCATGGCTCGTCTGGGTTATTTGACGGAAGATAAGATTGCGGATGAAACGTTAAGTACTTTAGCAAATTCGGGGCCAACTGCAGGGGTTACTGTTGCTTTACCCATTAATAAAACGGGAAGTACTCTTGATATTGATTATGGCTTTAGAGCAAGTAAAGTGTTTTCAGGAACCCATACTATTGGTTTACGATTAAACCTTTAACAGATTTTGACTATCGTGTAAACACGAATAAATATTATATTTGTAGGACAGTCCCGCTTGAAAAAGCGGGACTGTCTTGTTATAAAAAGAAAATACTATGTCAGATATATCATACTATAGTGAAGAGGGTTTAGCGGCAGCTAGAGCGGAATTAGAGCAGATGGAAAAAGTGGATCGTCCGTTTATTTCTAAGCAAATTGCGGATGCAAGAGACAAGGGTGACCTTTCTGAAAATGCCGAATATCATGCGGCAAAAGAGTCGCAAGGTATGCTGGAAGCTAAGATTTCCCGTTTGAAGAATGAGTTAAGTAACGCTCGTGTTTTAGATCTGTCTCTTATACACATCTCCGAGCCCACGAGACTCC
>CAJXPI010000179.1 GCA_913057875.1 uncultured Flavobacteriales bacterium | reverse complement strand
GATGTGTATAAGAGACAGTCCTAATCCATCTAATGGAGATGAAGTTTTCTTTAATCAAAGAATTACCGGGCAAGTGTATAATATTTCCGGTGTATTGGTAAAAAGCTTTCAAAACAAATGGAGTATTCCTGTATATGATTTCCAATCCGGTATTTACATTGTTCGAAATGAAAAAAATGGAGAGTCGGTTAAGTTGGTTATCCAGTAATTAAAGAATTTGCCCTAACCCAAATGTAATGGCAAAAAGCAAGGTAGAGATTGCCTGAACTTTCAATAATGGATCTAATTCTTTGGGAGTCTCTGTTTTTAATGTCTTAATAACCAACATAGAAAGCGGAATCATACTGATTAAATACAAATGCTGAATCCATCCTTTTCCAGTAAGGAAAGTAAAAGAAAGGGCACAAGCTAGAACAATAAGTAACAAAGCGGCTTGATACTTTTTTCCATTCTCAAATCCAAGTCGCACGGCTAGTGTTATTTTACTGGAAGCCTTGTCATTTACAATATCTCTGGTGTTATTCAAGTTCAATACCCCCGCGCTCAAAAGTCCAATGCAGCTAGCAGGAAGAAACATTGCTAAATCTATAGATTGTACTTGTAGAAAATATACACCTACGACAGAAACCCATCCAAAGAAGAGGAAAACAAACACGTCACCTAACCCCTGATATCCGTAAGCTGAAGTGCCAACCGTATATTTAATAGCGGCCCCAATAGCACCAATTCCTAAAGCAAAGAATAGGAGTGCATAGATTAATTTATCGGTCCCAAAACTTAGGGCAAGTAATCCAATACCTGAAAATAGTGAAAGTGCACCAAATAAATACAAGGCATTTTTCATTTGTGATTGCGAGATTGCGCCACTTTGAAGTGCTCTTTCTGGACCCACACGATCATCGTTATCCGTACCCTTTGTAAAATCACCGTAATCGTTTGCTAAGTTGGAAAGAACCTGAAGCAGCGTGGCGGTGAGTATAGCCATAGCGGTAATACTCCAGTTGTGTTCACCCACCGAAGCAGATAAAAATGATCCTAAAATAATACCTGAAAGTGCTAGTGGTAAGGTGCGCAATCTAAATGCACCCATCCAAGCCTTGAAGTTACCCATGTCGCAAATGTATGTTATGCCCTTAATTTACGACAGTCGGTCTACTGAAGTAATTCCTTTTAAGGCTCTAATTTTTTCTTTAACCGATTTTAAATGATTGGTGTCATTTACGTAAACAGTAATGGTACCTTCAAAAATACCATTTTCGGTAGTAAAATTAATAGAACGAATGTTCACCAACATATCATTACTAATGATTTTGGTAATATCGTTAACCACCCCTTTTCTATCAAATCCTTTAATAATCATTCCTGAAAGGAAGGATAAAGTTTCATTCGAATCCCATTTGGCCTTCACCGCACGGTATCCATAATTGGATAGTAATTCTACCGTATTATCGCAACTAACACGATGAATTTCCATTCCTTTTTTGGTAACAAACCCTACCACATCATCACCCGGAATTGGATGACAACATTTTGCCAATTCATAATTCACCGCAGAATCCGTTCCCAATACAAAGTCTGATTTCTTACCATTGGTAGCCGCCATTATTTGATCTAATGTAGTTACCTTTTTTCTTCTTGGCTTGGAGGTAATCACCCCATCTTCCACCTTTAAACGACTCAATCGGTTTAAATGAATGTCTTCAACACCAATTTTATAGAACATATCTTCGGGTTGCGTAACCCCATAAAACGTAGAAAGAATCTGAAAATTCTGATTGCTTCTTTTGATTGCATATTTTTTCATGGCTCGTCCTATCGTGGTTTTACCCTGAGCAATGATTTTTTTACGTTCTAATTTTAAGTAGCCTTTAATAGCTGTTTTGGCTTTGGTGGTGGTGGCAAATTCCAACCATTCTGCTTTCGGACGTTGAGCTTTTGAGGTGATAATTTCTACTTGATCACCACTCGAAAGTGTATGTCCAGGAGAAACCATTTTTTGGCTCACCTTGGCGCCAATACATGAATTACCAATTTCTGAATGAATTTCATAGGCGAAATCTAGCACGGTAGACTCATGTGGCATGGATCTAATTTGTCCTTTAGGCGTAAAGACAAAAATTTCTTTGGCGAATAGATTTAATTTAAAATCATCTACAAATTCAATAGGATTAGAAGAGGAGGTTTCTAGTACCTCTCTAATACGTTGCATCCAAGAATCAAATGCATCCGAACGTTTGTCTTTGTACTTCCAATGTGCCGCTAAACCTCTTTCAGCTACGGCATCCATACGTTCGGTTCTAATTTGAACCTCTACCCATCTGCCTCCGGGAGACATTACCGTAGTATGCAGTGATTCATAGCCGTTTGCTCTGGGGGTTGAAATCCAGTCACGCAGTCTATCTGGGTTTGGCTTATAGAAATCCGTTGCAATAGAATAGACCTTCCAACATTCTGCTTTTTCTACTTCTTCTTTTACATTAAGAATAATTCGAATAGCGAAAATGTCATAGACTTCTTCAAATTCAACACCCTGGTTTTTCATTTTGGTGTAAATGGAAAAAACCGATTTTGGTCTGCCTTGAATTCTGTACTTAATTCCAGCCTTATCTAATTCTTGACGAATTGGAAGTGTAAACTGGTTGATAAATCGCGTACGAACAGCCGAAGTTTTCTTTAACTTGGAAGTAATCTCACCATAAATTTGAGGAGCCTTGTACTTTAACGCCAAATCTTCTAATTCTGATTTTAAAGCGTGCAGGCCTAGGCGATGGGCTAGGGGAGCGTATATGTATAACGTCTCCGAAGCAATTTTTAATTGCTTGTCCTTACGCATAGACTCCAATGTGCGCATGTTATGTAATCGGTCGGCTAATTTGACCAATACCACACGAATATCATCGGCTAGTGTAAGAATTATTTTACGGAAATTGACTGCTTGAATAGAATGTTCTCTTTCAAAAACTTCTTCAATTTTGGTTAAGCCGTCAATAATTCGAGCTTCTGTGGGACCAAAATAATCTTCAATATCATCAATAGTTAAACTGGTGTCTTCAACCACATCATGAAGAAGGGCACAGACAATACTTGTTGTGCCCAATCCAACTTCTTCCGCAATAATTTGTGCTACTTCTAAGGGATGAAAAATATAGGCTTCGCCCGATTTTCTTCGCACCCCTTTGTGTGATTCATTGGCAATATCAAATGCTTTCCTGATCTTACGTACATCTTCTTCTGTTTGAGAATAGCGCGCACTTTTCAGGAGTTTTCGATATGCTTTGGTTATTTCTTTTTCCTCTTTTAATTCAGCTGGAGAAATACTTTTTTTTGCCATGAATACGTAGCCTCTTAATTTTTATTTATCTGCTGGTAATACTTTACCGGTTACTTCACCAAACCCAATACGAACCTCACCATTTGAACAGTGACCTCTCATAATTACGGTGTCGTTATCTTGAATGAATTTTCTTTCAGATCCGTCATTCATTTTTACCGGTTTAGTTCCCTTCCAAGAAATCTCTAACATAGATCCATAAGAATCTGGTGTTGGACCAGAAATGGTTCCAGACCCCATTAAGTCACCCGCTCTGACGTTACACCCGTTTACGGTGTGATGCGCTAGTTGCTGACTCATGTTCCAGTACATGTATTTGAAGTTTGAGGTACTTACGCGTGTTTCTTCTCCGTTTTCTGGTTGAATAAACACTCCTAATTCGATATCGTAGTTTTTCTTACCCATATACTTTAGGTAATCAAATACTTCAGGATCTTGTTTCGGTCCTTCAATAGCAAATGGCTGTAAAGCATCTAAAGTTACAATCCATGGAGAAACGTGTGACGCGAAATTCTTAGCCAAGAATGGGCCTAGTGGCACGTATTCCCACTTTTGAATATCCCTTGCCGACCAATCGTTAAAAAGACACATTCCGAAAATGTAATCCTCGGCTTCATCGGTAGAAACTCGGTCACCTAATTTATTGGCGTCATAAGTAATGAAACCCATTTCTAATTCAAAATCAACCAATCTAGAAGGACCAAAAACAGGACCTTCATCATCATTAGGTTTGGTTTGTCCTATTGGACGTTTGATATCTGTGCCAGAAATAATAACAGACGAAGACCTTCCATGATATCCTACTGGAATATGTAACCAGTTTGGAAGTAGTGCATTATTTGGATCTCTAAACATGGTTCCCACGTTGGTGGCATGTTCTCTACTAGAATAGAAATCCGTATAATCACCAATTTCAACTGGCATATGCATAGTTACCGTAGATGCTGGATGTAAAACAATCTCACTATGCTCTTTGTTATCTCTTAAACTCGCATTGTTGGCTTCAAAAATTTCAGAAATTCGATTACGTAGTTCACGTGTACCTTCTTTATGGGCGTCCATAAGTAAGTTCAGGCTGTCACTTTCGTATGCCCAAGTATCCACGTCTAATCCTTCTAAATAACCTAAGACTTCTAATTCCGCAAGATCAATTACTGTATCTCCAATTATTGTTCCTACTCGTTTTCTATTATTCGCTACTGAAAAGATTCCAAATGGAATGTTTTGAATCGGAAAATCGCTGTTAGCTGGAACTTCAATCCATGATTTTAAAGATGGATCATTTGCTTTAATATTCATTGTATTCTTTTATTTGTGTAAAGGTCTATGCCCCATTAATTCGTTTACTTGAGAACGAATTTCTTTTTTACTGTTTTCATTTTCGGGATCCAACATTACGCGATCCATTAGGTCTACGATAGCAGGAATTTCAGCTTCGGTAATTCCACGACTAGTAATAGCCGCTGTACCCACTCTAATTCCAGAGGTTACAAACGGAGATTTGTCGTCAAAAGGAACCATATTTTTGTTTACGGTAATGTCCGCATCTACTAAAGAGTTTTCAGCTAATTTACCGGTAATGTTTTTTGACCTTAAATCAATTAACATGGAGTGGTTATCTGTACCTCCAGAAATTACATGGTAACCTCTGCTTACAAACTCTTGTGCCATCACCTTCGCATTTTTGGTTACTTGAACCATGTAATGTAAGTATTCATCTGAAAGTGCTTCTCTAAATGCAACCGCCTTTGCTGCAATAACGTGCTCCAAGGGCCCCCCCTGTGAACCTGGAAATACCGCTGAATCGAATAAGGCACTCATAGGTTTAACCACTCCTTTAGGAGTGGTTTTTCCTAGGGTGTTTTCAAAATCTTCTCCCATCATAATGATACCGCCACGAGGCCCTCTTAACGTTTTATGGGTAGTTGAGGTAGCCACATGAACATGAGGCAGAGGATCATTTAATAATCCTTTGGCAATTAATCCAGCAGGATGCGCAATATCAGCCATTACAAAAGCACCCACTTCGTCCGCTATTTCTCTAACTCGAGCATAATCCCAATCACGAGAGTATGCAGAGGCACCGCAAATAATAACTTTAGGTTTTACTTCCTTGGCTTTTTGGTCCATCGCTTCATAATCCACCATTCCCGTTTCTCTATTTACCCCATAAAAGTGAGGCTTATACATAGTGCCAGAAAAATTTACCGAGGAACCATGGGTTAAATGTCCACCGTGAGAGAGATCAAACCCAAGAACATCGTCACCTGGACTTACCATAGCCATTAAAGCGGCATAATTGGCTTGTGAACCACTATGGGGTTGCACATTTGCCCAAGAAGCTCCAAATAATTCCTTTAATCGGTCAATAGCCAATTGTTCCACTTGATCTACAATTTCACAACCACCGTAATAACGTTTACCAGGATATCCTTCTGCATATTTGTTTGTTAAGATAGAACCTTGTGCTCTCATTACTTGATCACTTACAAAGTTTTCTGATGCGATTAATTCTAAACCGTTTTGTTGTCTTTCTTTTTCCTCTTCAATAAGGTCAAAAATTTGATTATCTAGTTGCATCTATATTGTATTTATTTTTAACGCAAAAATAACTAAAAACAAGCTGAATAAAAACTAGTTTTTATGTTGTTTTCAAAATTTATTAAGATTTATTACACATTATCAAAGTATTGTTAAAAAAGTATTTTAATGATCATTTTTATTTTAAAATGATAAAAAAACAATGTAGATTTGAATGAAATTAAATTATTCACAATATGATTATTACAGCAAACCTGTCTCTTATACACATCTCCGAGCCCACGAGACTCCTGAGCATCTCG
>CAJXPI010000178.1 GCA_913057875.1 uncultured Flavobacteriales bacterium | reverse complement strand
AGTAGATCGTCGGCAGCGTCAGATGTGTATAAGAGACAGCATCATTCCAATTGGTCGTTAATTCTACACGTAAATCGCGAATTGGCTCCAAGGTTAATTTCAAATTTAACTTCTCTCCTGAGGTTTCTCTGTATTGGTTATTGAAGGTTTCATTTTTCCATAGCCAATCATTCTCTCTTGCGTGATCTAAGTATGAATTACCTTGACCAAATCCACTTTGCTGACCAAAAACAAATCCCCAGCCTGGTGCATTCCAACTAGTATTCATCCCCATAGCCTCGGTTTGCTGGTTATAACCCGGAAGCATTATACCTCTAGTTCGGCTATAACTTGCATCCCCCTTTCTAATCATCATAAGAACTCTAGAAATACCATCTACAAAAGCCGGAGGGCCAACTTTTTTCTTTTTCTCCTCTTCTTTATCCTCTTCGCTTTCCTCCGTTTTACTTTTAACTCTAGAATCCGCTTTCTTTTGGTTCTTCCCTTTTCCAGATCCTGGTCGTTTTGAATTTACTTTCTTTAAGTACTTGGATTTATTATAAAGGTTGATAAAATTTAATGTTCCGTTTAGTTGAATATTTTGTGTGTTTTGAATGGTATTATTCAAATTCCCTTCTTCCATAAGAAAAGGCCCACGAGTCCAACTGTAAGTAGAACCATATTTAAAGGTAGTATTGGTCCAATCTAGTACAGGGATCTTATTAATTGGAACCGTCCAATTCAAATTAAATGCATGGTTATATTTGGTATTCGTTCCAAACTCTCTAATACTTTGCTCCACGGTATTCCTCCAATTTTCATTATCCGAAGGCACACCATCAGTTTCTTCTACTAAGGATTTATTTGTGGCATTAAAATCAATTTTCAAGGCCTTTGCTAGATCCCAACGCAAACCATACTTCCTGTTCCAGTCCCACGTTTTATTTACGTAAACTCTTGTTGGAGAAAGCAATTCAGGATTATTGTTTCTTACTTTAGATTCTGCGTACTGACGGTTCATATCCGTAGAAAAACTGAACGATTTTGGATATAAATTAAAATTGAAGTCCTTAAAAAGTTTTAACCAATCTGAACTATTAAAAAACCTACTTTGACCTAATGGTTTAATGTTTTTTGGTGAAGTCGAGTAATTATAAGAAATTCCACCACGGTAGGTTTTCACATCGTCAAACTCGGTTTCAAAATCTTGCATCTCGGTAGAATTAAAAGAATAATTCACCGCAAAATTGGAAATATCATAGATTTGACGCTTTTTAGTTACGTTGGTTTTTTCTTTACGAACATTAGTAAAGTTCAAACTCTTTCTTGTCACAATTTTTTGCTGAACATTGCGAACAGAATCTTGTTGTCTTCCTGCTGGATATGCTTCCTTAACATAGGTGTCAAACTCAATATCTGGAGCGAGTGGAGCAAATTGAGGCTTTACTACTCCCACAGTATAGCCTGCATAGGCAGGAATTTTAACTCCTGATTTTGCCCCGAAGAATTTACCTAATTCAACATTCGCCTGTACATCTAAATCTTGTCTTGTTTCACGTTGACGATCACTAATCTTTTTATCAATACTTCCCCAACCGGGAGTACTCATACTACCCGAAACCGAAACATTGGCAAAATCAGCCAATTTAGCATTTGCGGTAACAATAGAAGCCCAACCACTTTGATCATCAAAATCGGATAATCGTAACTCATTAAACCAAATTTCAGCACATTTTCCTCGCCCATCATCATTGGGGTCACCTGGAACTTTTCTTGGATTCCTCACCCCTAACATTATGGTTTTAACTCCGTTTAAGGTGGGATTTCCAACAATAGTCACTTTTGCCTTTCCTATCTTTAAAGAATACGGATCTGAATAATCTGGAATTCCACCAGAAACAATTGCCTCTCTACTTCTCTTTAGTTTTAAATCTTTAAAATCATTAAGCGAAACCTCCATATTATTTGCTTCTGGCCACACAATTAACCTCTGTTGATCGTCATCACCATTATACTGACCTTCTGGAGTAATTTTTAATGGAATTTCATACTCGTAATAGTTGTTTTCAAAATCAGTACCTACTCGCATGAATGCAACTAATTCATTATCTTTTACCTCGCTTTCTTGAATATAAGATTCTGCGTGAACAAACATTTTTAGCGTATTGTATGATAGCATGTCTAAATCAAAAGACCTGAAAACTGCTCTACCCTCTCCATCTGGCAGCTCACAAATATTTAAAGCTAACGATTGCTCATTTAATTGGTTAAGGTTAGTAGACCCCACGTTAGTTTCACGCGCAATGGATGGAGGTAAAACATAGTTTACTGGAACTTTGGAAGAATTCACCTCAACATTCACCGCAGAAACATCAAAGTTGGTATTATCATCACCCAAAATATATTCTCCCGGATCTTCCAAATTACCATCATACTTTCGCCACTCTCCACGCACCAATTCTAAACGTGCAAAACGCATTATTGATGGATACTCAAATCCGCGCATAAAAACACGCATAAAACGAATGGAGTTAAAATCTCTAGCTCCACCAATTGAAACCCCTTGACGTATTGGGATTTTTAATTGATACCAGTCAATAGATCTATCCCTTCCATCTTTTGTTCTAATTTCAGCAGTACGAACATCCGTGATATAGTTTGTTCCAATTTTGTCTCTACTAAAATCACTGCGACTTACCTTCACTTTGTATTGCCAGTACGATTCGGTTTCATCAATGTTTTTATCCGAATTAATATCTTCTTGGTTGGGTCTGGTTGACCCAACAGCAGCTCCACCATCCTGTGTACTTAAAGGTGAGTTACCGTCATAGCCATTAAATTTTTTGTATCGAGTCAAGATGTCTGCCTCTAGGTTATCATAGTTGTCCGTTCTAAAATACTCAAAGTTATCCTGAGAAATGTCATTAGCTAATTCTGGAATATTTGCCACCTGTGAAGCATAGGTAGAAAAGAATTCTTGTTCCTCTACATCTCTTAGCCCATCCAACCCAACATCTTGATACTGACGCGCATCTGGGTCATTATCAAACCCATCTACAATTTGATTACCTGGAGTATATCTACCCCAGGCTGAGGTAAATGGCTCGTTAGCAATATCTGTTGGTGGAGCGGTAATCCCATTTTCAAAAAAGTTTTGTCCATCACGCTGCACATCTTCAGAAATAGACCCTAGATTAATATAAAGTTCCCCTTCATCTCCTTGATTCGGGTTATCCTCATTAAACGGATCCATAACCCAAATTTGTATATACTCAATATTTAAAGCTTCAAAGTTTTGTTGGGTAATTTTTCTTTGCATTCCACCCCATCTCGTTTCAGGAGCTAGAAGTGAGCCATCATTAATATCAATTCCTTCACTATACTTGGTACCCACTGAATCGAGCCCGTTAAAGTCATAATTGTTTTGTCCTTTTTCAGATGGATAAAAAGCCATATCAAGGGTAGGAATATTTTGATTTTGAACACTACTTACTTGTTGCTTTTCGAATACCTCAGTAACCGTAACCTCACGCATAAAGTGATTACTGGTCATGGCAGGGTCATTTTTAATATGCGCAGGAGTTCTGGAGTCGTCTCTAAAGAATAACGGGTCAATATTGTACCACGCAAAACGCGCTCTATTAAATCCTAAAGCAACGTTATTACTTAAGGAAGCCTCTGGAAAAAAGTTAGGTTGATTTTGTGGGATACTCGCCAAAGACCAAGAATTTCTTGAACGCAAATCAATGGTAGACTGACTACCTTCAAAGTCATCAATGTACGAATTACCTTCATCTCCAATTGCCTTTGCATGACCGGGAATAAATTGAGCAAACTCACCTACTACCGAGAAATTAGATTTTTCCTTGGTATCAATACCAGGGATTTTATCTACCAATCGGGTTAATAATTGTGATTCAGAACGATAGGTTCCATCCACTCCCCACACCGTATTTGAAATAGGTTCATCACCGTAACTAGTTTTTTGAGTTAAAGGTCTTTCTGAAAGATTCATTATAGTACCTCCAACTAAGAAGTCTTTTGAAATCTTATAATCAAAACGAGCTGCCATCATGGTCTTTGTTTGGATGTTAAAAAGAGAATTACTTTCTAAGGAAATCTTTATAGGAATACCAGACTCTAATAACCCCTGATTCAAAATCTTCACTCTCCCCAAATTGTAATCCACGGTATAATCTGACCCCTCTACCAATTCTCTCCCTCCTGCAGTTACTTTTACTGAACCTTCCGGAATTTGCATAGCTCCAACCGAAATATCACTGCTTACTGAAGACTCGTACTTTCCCTTAAAATAAAAGCGATTCTTATTCGGAAACTTAGCCTTTGCGTCTGGTTGTGTATTGGTATAGAGAGAGTCAAAAGCATATTTTTCTACGAACTCTGAATTACCCTGAGAAATATTATGAATATGGCTGCCAAAAGGTTCAAGTACTGGAAAAAACACCTTGCCGTTTTTGGGGTTTATATAGGGAACATGCGCAGGACCTGAAAGAAAATCGAACACTCCATCTGGACCTGGTTTCATATTGCGATCCATCGTATCCAATTTCATTACCTGAATCAATGGAATTCCAGTTAAAGTGGATGGGCCAGTAGGCAGATAATTTGTAGGAACCCCAGTTCTTTGATCTAAATACCAGATGTCAAATTTAAAATTCTCTGCTTGTATTTGATATGCCCCAATAGAATAAACATTCTTCATCATCAAATTCCACATTGGAGCCCGAGTATTGATTTTTGATGACTTTAACATCTTTGTAAAGATTGCTTCTTCCGCAACTACATCTGTAGAAAACTCACCGACTTGGTAAATCTGGTTTTGATATGTATACTGGAATGCAACGGACAATACTTGATTGGGTTGCATTTCCATATTCAATGAAATAACACCCAATTGCGGATTAAAATTATAATCGTTGGCCGAAAGCAACCTAGCCAAACCTACTTTTTGATAATCTTCTTGAGCTTGATACCCTAATCCTTCTAGAATTGGTGTAGCTTGATTGTAACTCTTTACGGTAGATCTATTTACGTTGACGTATAAATCGTTACTATTATTGTCTGGAAAAGGATTATTTCCAAAAGTAATCGGCCCGTTTCCACCTTGATTATATACTTTATCCGCTTCGGACTCACCTAAATCTTGAAATGCAATTAAGTTTCGAGTATTTTGTGTGGTATTGTTGTTATTCGTTACCCAAACCTCAATTCTGGTAATATTTATTGGAGAAGTAATAAATGGAGGAGTTGACATAGCTTCCTCA
This sequence comes from uncultured Flavobacteriales bacterium, assembly GCA_913057875.1. Lineage (GTDB taxonomy): Bacteria > Bacteroidota > Bacteroidia > Flavobacteriales_G > Salibacteraceae > CAJXZP01. The sequence goes on along the minus strand of CAJXPI010000178.1, from coordinate 911 downwards.
TAGTTATCTCTAAAAAATTGCGAAATAAAATAGTGTCGGTTCTCATCATATTCATCTGCCTTTAGCTCGTATTCTTTTACCTGAGCCCCACCTTTTACTTCAATTTCCTCTTTCTTACCTTTTTGTTGAGAGAAAACACTAGTAACTTCTAGCCTACCAAACTTCAACTTGGTTTTTAACCCGAACAAACTTTGAGATCCAGTAATTAAGGATCCCGACAAAGGAAGTGCTACGTTACCGGCCTCAATTTTTTGAATAATGTCATCATCATATCCTGTGAAATCTACTTTCACCTGATTTTCAAAATCAAATGTGGCTTCGGTATTGTAATTGATAGACATCTTTAACTTATCTCCGATATTACCAATTAAGTTTACTTGAATTTGTTGATCAAAATCAAAAGTGGTAATACTTCTCTGACGTTCTGAAAGAGCAGGGTTTTGCGTTTTTGAGTTCTTTAATCCAAACTTTACCTGGGCAGATCCACTTGGCCGGATATCAATGGTATTACCCCCGAAAATATTATCAAAGCCTTTACTATCAATATTAAGTGACGGAATGAGATCCTTACTCTTCGGATCATCTTTAGTAAATTCACTTTCAGTCGCATTTTTTTCCTGCCAATACTCAGACAAGGCCTTTTCTAAATCATAATCCTTGTATTCTTCAAAGTCCATACTACTAATGGGACGATAGGTTAACGAATCTCCAATTTTTGAAACGATATAATAATTCCCGGTAACCGGATCGTACTGTACTTCTTCATTAATATTTTTAGGATTACCCATTTGCACAGGGGTTTCTGACTGGTTGAAAGGGCTAACACTATTGTCTTGAATTGGATATTGTAGATCAATTGTATCTCTGTCTCTTATACACATCTCCGAGCCCACGAGACTCCTGAGCATCTC
>CAJXPI010000177.1 GCA_913057875.1 uncultured Flavobacteriales bacterium | reverse complement strand
CTCGTGGGCTCGGAGATGTGTATAAGAGACAGACGTATGCTATTTTATGTAATTTGATTTTGGTTGGATTTAATGAATCGTTTTTAGCAAACCTTTAGAACTTGAATTTTTTAACATAACGACTAATTATAGGAGAAAAACGGATTGCTTGGCAGAATTTTCTTTTTGTGAATCGAAGGAGGATTTTCTATTTACCGGAAAGGCAAGCGCAGTTTTTCACGGAGCGCAGAAATAATATTTATTATAGGCGAAAACAATTCATCTTTAAAGCCGTAAATCGTTTTAACATAATATCGTGCCGTTATCGTCAATTTATTCGTTCCTCATAAATCACCGAGAACTGATATTATGCTAAATACTACGTATACACGATTCACTGAAGTTTTTTCCTATAATTAATATTATGTTAAATAGAATTGTTTGAAATCTACTCTACAAGCTTTGTTGTTTTCTATTCGACAGTATTTCTGTAAGTTGCGTCATATCTATATTTCTATTTTGAAAAACCTTATTCCAATATACTTCGTCTTTTTGCTAGTTGTTTTACTAGTCAGCTTTAGCTCTTGCAAAAAGAATTTAACCACTGTGATACCGCCCGTTTCATCAGACCTTAGTGCACTCGCATGTTTTGAAATGTATAGTTATGGGGCTTCTATGCATTACTATTTTGCCGGTGATTCCGTTTACTTTTCAAATTGTTCTAAAAATGCTACCCAATACCAATGGTTGGTTAATGATACTTTGCACAGCACTGATTCAAATTTTACCTTTCAATTTACTTACCGTGATCGGCACTATATTACCCTTAATGCCATTTCAGGGTCTGATACGGTGTCACGTACAAAATCGCTCATGGCGCATCATACTTTGCCAACTGCCATGAAGATTAAGAAAATAACTCTTTTAGAATGGGTTGATACCAATGCATTTGGAGTTCCATTTGACACCAATAGTACTCCTGATGTCACTTTTGCCATTTTTCAAAAGGGCCAGGAGCTATTTCGCTCTAGCTCAATAAGAACCGATCCTTGGCAACATGCAATGATGGTTTTTGATCAAGACGGTGGCCTTCCCTTTTATTGCACCAATTTAGCCGATGATTTGCAGATTAAGTTTTTTGATTTTGATCATGGAGTTATGGAAAACTGGGATGAGATGTATTCCCTTACGATTAAACCTATACCTCAATTCCTTTATTACGATAATGTGTTTGAAATTATTGCCCCCTATTCTATTTATCATGCAAAAATTGAATGGGAATGGGCTCCATAAAAAAGGCCATCCATACAGATGAACCCTTTATGACTTAATTTAAAACTTGTCGAATTACGGATTACTTACCATAATAGGATTTTGTTCTCCGTAAATATGAACCTTTCGATGGCCTTTGGCGCCTATACCGGTAGTTACTACTAAAATTTTATCTGTGGAACTGTATTTTACAATTACCTCATGGGCTTCATATGCTACCACCATGGTATGGTCATCTAAACGATCTACAATGGTATAATCTGATGAATAGGCACAACCAAAAAGATTGGTTACGGTAATTACATTTTCTTTGATTTCAATGGTTCGAATTTCCGCGTCCTTAAACTTTGGACGTAATCCGTTTTCTACTTTAACGTAGTGTGTATTAAACGTGTGAACTTGGCTCAAACCTATCGTGGAAACCAAACTAATAACGATAGCAATAATTAGACTTTTCATAACTTGGTATTTGAAACAAAGTTATGCTTGCATACTTTTATAATACATGATAAATGTTAGGTCAAGAACTAATAAATGTTAATAGAATTTACTCTTGCGGACCTTCTAGCATAGACATAGTCCATATAGGAATCAGTTTTTTACGCTCTAACATCATGGTTTCAAAGTTCATATCCTCACACCCCTTCATGCCATTCATCATTGCTCTGCCTAAAAAAGGATACAAAGTCATCCCAACAATATTCATAATTACATGTTCCGGATGAATTTTTTTATGCCCGTATTCAATTTCCAGTTGACTATGAAAGACAGATTGCATGATCAACTCATGTTTATTTTGAGTCATTTGATCTAAGCACCTGCTATTTTCATTAATTTCGTTCAATACAAATAACGGAATATCAGGTTGGTGCATGTATAAATCCAACTGCTTGTCTACAAAAATTTCAATTTTTTCTCTAATCGTAGTTTTGGGATCATTAAATACTGGAATACTCGATTCCATGAATTCCGCAAATATTTCTTGCATCACCAATTGAAATAGGTTTTTCTTACTTCTGAAATAGTAATTAATCAAAGCAAGATTCTCTCCTGCTTGATCCGCAATATCACGTGTTTTAGTCCCTGCAAATCCTTTTTTTAAGAAAACCGTTTTAGCGGCCTCCTTAATATTTGACTCGGTACATTGTCGCTCTATAATTTCTTCCTTCCCCATTTGTGGCACAAATAATGATAAACTACTGATTAAAACAAGAACTGTGTTAAGAAAATTTAACAACTGTTTTAATCAAAACTATTAAACAAAAGTATTAATCATTTGATTAAACACAGTACATTTGCCTTAAATATTCAAAAAATAACAATTCCTCAACGATTAACATATTCACTTCTTGCAAAATTCAAATCTATACAAATGGCTAATAACCTCTATATTCATTGGTCTTAGCTCATATATTTTTGCCCAATACACATTGGGCATTAGCGGAAGCTATTCGTTTGGCGCCAATTCCTCTCCTATTCAAATCACCCATCAAAAGGTAGATCAAAAATGGCATCAGGGGTATCAGTTTAATTTATGGAATGGATACCAATTACCTAATCATCCCATTGAAATTACCTCACGATTAGGTGTAAAGAAATTGAGTTCTCGGGGGGTGTTAAAAGAGCAAACCTTTACCACCGAAGCTTATAAATTTCAATTAGGAGCTGGGGCCTTGTATCAATTTGACTCTACAATTAATATAGGGGCATTATTTGTACTGGAGAACAACCTAGATGCCGACCAATTTATTAGTCAAACTGCTGATTTATTTCGGTATTCGTTTCAAGTAGAATCATCCTACTTTATATGGAAAGGGTTAGCGGTAAGAGCCCTCTACTCTATTGCTTTATCGCCATTATCAGATCATTATTTAGTTACAAATCCCCAACACCAGTTAGCTGTTGGTGTATACTACAAATTTCTATGAAAAAACTACTACTCTTTATAACTTTAGGTTTGCTTGTTTCCTCTTGTTCTCAAATTGAAACGGAGGATGAATTACCTGTTTGGGAAGAATTAACCATAGATAATATGTCTACACAGTTGCCTATTGTTCATATTGAAGCCAATCAAATAGACTTAGATGTTCTGATCGAAAATTATAACTTCAAAGTAATTATAGACGCTCAAATTAGCATGTTGAATGCACAAAAAGAGAACATTTTAAATCAAGAAGCCGAGCTACAAATAAGGGGTGTAGGTTCTGCTGCACAACCTATGAAGCCTTTCGGAATGGAATTTAATTCGGTAATTGATAATCAAGAAGCAGGTATTATTGAGCCAAACAACATGGCTACGGGAGATGACCTATCTTCCATTCGTAGTTTTCGTGTCCGAAATTCAAGTCAAGACTATGGAATAACCATGCTAAAAGATTTGGCTTACACTGAAATGGCCATTCGTTCTGGGTTTGATTTAGAGTTGAAATATGGACGTCCCGTGCACGTATTTGTAAATTCAGAATACTACGGGTTACATAACCTTCGTACCGAGGTAGACCAAAAAGCTTTGGGTTTAATGCTGCATAAAGACCCCAATGAGATTACTACCATAAAAATGGATAATGCCAACCATAATCTAGAATACAGAGAGGGTAACCAAGATTTGGCAGAATTTTTTATTAAAGGTATTAAGGAAAGGAACTTAAGTGTAATTCAGGAGTCATTAGATATAGAGAACTTCATGGATTACATCATTTTTGAAGATTATATTGGTAATTCTGATTGGCCGCACAACAATGGTAGAGCCTATCATGTTAGCGGAAGTAAATTCAGGTTTATCCTTTTTGATTTAGATATGGCAACCCGAAGAACCAATAATCCAATCTTACCGGAAATGGAATTTAACGATGACCATATTTCTAGAATTTACCAAACCTTATTAGCACAAGACCCTGAATTTGAATCGCGTTTTCATGAACGCCAAAAGTATTGGTATTCCCGGCTTTCTCCCGAATTGTTTAGCAGTATTGTAGATGAATTAGCCGCTGATATTGAAGACGAAATTCCATACCTAATATCTAGACGTGGAGTACCCAAAAACACCATTGAATGGCGCGTAAATCTGGAGCAAATGAAAAGACAACAAGAACGAACGGATCATAACCTTCGTAAAAAATACCAAATCAATTAAGATTGATGGATAATTATAAAACCATGAAAAAGATATTGTTATTCCTGTTTATCTGGACTTCACTTGCCACACTAAACGCCCAAGAACGGCCTATTGAGTATAACCACACTAAAGAGGTTTGGACGGGCTTTACTTTAAAGAAAGATCTGAATAAAAAGTTCTCGCTCAATTTTGATGAGCAAGTCCGTATTACAGAAGGTTCTCAAATTAGGGTCAACTTTATGGAGGCCGGAATCAAGTATAAGTTTATAAAAAAAGCAGCTTTTAAAGTCCAATACCGCTACTCTTTTCGAAATGATGTAAGAAATACCTCACGTTTATCATTCGACTTATCGTACAAATGGAAAATTAAACCGGCTAACCTGCAAATTAAGTACAGAGCACGTTTTCAAAATACGGTAGTAGATTACACTGGGCAAAGTATGGCCTATTTCCGAAACCGATTAATAGTTACTTATAAATACAATAAAAAATGGTCTACTTACGCGTATTTCGAAAACTTCTACCGATTAAATGAACGAAATGAATTCAGAGCAAATCGGTATGAATTTGGAGCCAACTATAACATCAATAAACAATTTGAACTGAAAACCTTTTTACAGTATGATTACGAAATCAATGTAAAGAGTCCTTCTTCACGCAGGGTGATTGGCGTTTTAGTGAAATATGAATTTGACTAAAGCTCTGAACGGTAGGTTTTTGGAGTTTTTCCAGTACGTAGCTTAAAAGATCGAATAAACGTACTGGATTCGGCATAACTGAGCAAATATGCTATTTCCTTAATACTAAGTTGAGGTTGTTTTAAGTAATCCTTGGCCATCTCAAGGCGAAGGTCATTAATCATTTGTTTGTAGGTTACCCCCTCTTCTTTCAATCTACGTTGCAAGGTTCTTGCGCTCATACTTAAATGCCCCGCTACCTCTTCTATGGTAGGGAAATGAGGTTTTACCAGTTTTAAAACCGATTGTTTTACAATACTTTGAAATCCTTTTTCCTGACCTATTCTTTCCGATTTTTCTTGTGCATGCGCTACCAAAATCCGTAACAGCTGGTAATCCGCATTCACAATGGGTTGTTCTACATGTTTTTTTGCTAATAAGATGGCAATATCCTTTTGGTTAAAGTGAACATTTGAACCCATAACCCTTTGGTATTCATCCGCATTTTCAACATCATTCCATGGTAAATGAATAGCTAACGGTTTATGTGTAGATAAAGTAAGCGATTCCAATTCCCTCATGGTAAAAGCCATCACGCCATCCACGGTTTGTCTAAAAGCTATTTCTGAAGATGCGCGCCATTGCTCATCTGGGGTAATAGTTACCTCGTAATGTGTTTGAGTTTCTTTTAAGCTCATAGGGAGCACGCTACATCCTAAATTAGCAAACTCACAGCAATATTGAATGGCTTCTTTAATACTCGAACTGGTTTGGGTAATTTGTCCAATAAGTCCCGCTGCCGAAAGATTCAAATTTTCACCAGCATGCAACCCAAAATATGGATCATGGATTTGCTTCATGGCCGTTTCAATAACAGCCTGATACTCTTGGTTAGATATTACGCAATCATTTGTACACAACTCCTCCATCCCTTTTGAAGCTTGACGCAATAGCTCTTGCATGTCTCCTCCTCTGCTAGCGCCAAATTGCGCCAGATTCACCACAAATTTTCCATTAAATGCCATATCCAAATGTAGCAATAATATTGCTTGGCGTGAAATGTCTACTTGTTGGCATGTAACCTTTACGCCTAAAGCCTGTCAGCAAGGTAGGTTTGCGCTGTATAGTTCGGTAAATCAAGTAACTGTCTCTTATACACATCTGACGCTGCCGA
>CAJXPI010000176.1 GCA_913057875.1 uncultured Flavobacteriales bacterium | reverse complement strand
ATCTACACAGAGTAGATCGTCGGCAGCGTCAGATGTGTATAAGAGACAGAATCAGTTATGAGCATCAAAATCACTTACCAAAGGGAATCTTGTTAAAATATATTCATAAGTACGCGGCTATAGTCCTTGTTTTTGCGGGGCTTTTTCTTTTTAACGGGTGTTCCACGAAAAAAACGGGATGGGCCCACCGTTATTATCATAGTGTGTTAACGCGCTTTAATGGTTACTTCAATGCGAACGAAATCATGAAGGAAGCGGAAACGACTATTGATTTGTCTATGCCTGATGATTATACGGAGATTCTTCCAGTATATAAAGAGTTACCCCCTGAAAATGCAGAGTTGGTCGCTTCCGATATGGATATTGTATTGGAAAAGTGCGCCCGTGTAATAACCAAAAATTCCATACGAAAAAGAGGAAAGGAGCATACCAAGTGGGTAGATGATAGTTATTTCCTGATGGGAAAGGCATACTATTATAAGAACGACTTTGCGAAAGCTAATAAGGTATTAAATCAGGTAGCCAAAAAATATAAAGATCAGGAGTCGCGCTTTGACGCACGTTTTTGGTTAGCTCGAGCAGCTGCTAAGGAAGGAAATTTCGACAAGTCTATGAAGTTGCTTTCGCAATTAGAGGGAGATAAAGAGTTGCCGGAGCGTTTACGATTGGATATTGCCAAGTTGTATACCTCTAACTTTTTAGCGAATGATAATTTTGAAGATGCGATCATAGAATTAAAAACCGCTATTTCATTTGCAAAGAAGAAACCAGAAAGATTAAGGTTAACCTATTTGTTAGGTCAGCTGTATAAAGATCAACAAGAAAGTCATGAGGCAATGCAAACCTTTGCCATGGTGTTGAAGATGCATCCAGAATATAAAATGGAATTTTATACGCGTATTCAAATGGCCATGTCATATGCGGGTAATGGGGGTGTTGATGAGGTAAGAAAAGAGTTATTGAAAATGCTTCATGATGAGAAATATACTGAGTTTCAAGATCAAATCTATTATGCTTTGGCTGAAATGGAATATAAGGATGGAGATATTGACCAAACCATTACGTATTTAACTAAGTCTACTGAGGTTAGTACGGATAACCCAAAACAAAAGGCTAAATCATTTTTGAGATTAGGGCAGATTTATTTTAGAAGGCCCGATTATCCATCGGCTCAAGCCAATTATGATAGTTGTGTTTCTTATATGCCAGAAAATTTTCCAAATGGAGAAGAAATAAGAAATTTAGCGAGTAATTTGAATGATTTGGTGGCGCAAATTATAATTATTGAACACGAGGATAGTATTCAAATGGTAGCGCAATTAGATCCGCAAGATCGGGAAGATTTGATTAAGGATTTAATAAAGAAACGTAAAAAAGAAGAAGAGCAAAAACTAATAGCGGAAGAGAATAAGAAACAGATGGCAGAAGCAGCTGCTAACGACCCTTCATCTGGAGGACCGGGTGGGCCAGGTGGTTTTGGGGGACCAGGATCAGGATCTAATAAATGGTATTTTTATAATCCTACGGTAAAAGAATCTGGGAAAAAAGATTTTGCGAGGAAATGGGGGGAGCGGAAAAATGAGGATGATTGGCGAAGAAGCTCTAAAGAAGAAACCTTTACTGATTTGGATTCAGATACAACTGGATCGGAAGAAATAGTGGTCAATGAAAATGGGGATACCATTAAACTATCCGGAGATTGGTTAGATCCTACTTTTTATTTAAAAGGACTTCCAGTAACCGATGCGCAAATTGATGCCTCCAATAAAAAAATAGTAGAGGCTTACTATAAACTCTCCATAGTTTATAAAGATCAGATGGATGATGTACCCATGTCAATTGAGACCCTGGAGGAAATGAATAATAGGTTTGATCCAAATGCACATACTTTAGATAGTTATTACCGATTATATACCATGAATTTGGATGAAGAAAATATTCCAAGGTCAGAGTACTACAAGCAGAAAATTTTAAATGGTTTTCCGGAGTCACAGTATGCGAAAGTAATTAGAGATCCTAATTATTTGGATAATGAAAATAGAGATTTGATTGATGCTACTAAACTATATGAAAAGGCATTTATTAAGTATTACCAAAGAGGTTATTATACGCAAACGGTACGTTCATGTGATGAAATTATTGCCAATTATTCGCATACTGAGATTATACCAAAGGTGGTTTTCTTAAAGGCGATGGCCAATGGGGCAAACGGTGGTGAAGACGCTTTTAGGGCGGACTTGCAAAGTATAATTACAGAATTTCCGAATAGTGAGTATTCTCAAAGAGCCTCGGATTTATTGGCTGGACTGGATATTAAGAAGGAAGAAGAACGAGCGCAGTTAGCTAAAATTGAAAAGGAAAAGAACCAAGCGGAAGCCGTTGAGAAAATGGACTATAAATACGAGCCAAATTCGAAACATAATTTCGTAATTATTGTAGAGGCATCGGGTAAAGAATTGACGGAAATTAAAACAGCCATTAGTGATTTTAACAGGCAGAACTATAAAATGGAAGGGCTGAAGATGTCTGCGATTGTTTACAAACGAGGAATGCAAATGATTACCGTAAAATCTTTTTCAAAGGCGAAGCAAGCTAAAATGTATCAAACCGCTTTTGAAAACAATTCCAAGTTGCAAAAAATTATAGCGAAAAACGGGAATTTCTTTATTGTTTCATTTACTAATTACGCCTTGTTTTATAAGCCTAAAGATCATGTCAATTATAAAATGTGGGCAGATATTAAATACAAGGATTTATAGTTTTTTAAAACTCTATAACCATAGGTGTTAAAAGTGAATTGTGCACTTATGCTTATATTTGCTGCCCTGATAATATTTATTGTATGTTTAATTCAAATTCGAAAATGGCAAAATCAAACGAATCAGATGGAGTGTTACGCAACCATTTAGCTGCAGGAACGCAGGTAAAGGGTGATATTATTACTCAAGGAGATATCCGTATTGATGGAAAGGTAGAAGGCTCTTTAGTTTCTAAAGGGAAGCTAGTTGTAGGAAATACCGGTGTTATTGAAGGTGAGGTTACCTGTGTTACGGGAAACATATCTGGAAATATTAGAGGCGTTGTTCATGTATCGGAAATGTTGAAGGTACAAGCTACAGGTAAAATGAGTGGCGAAATTACTTACGGGAAATTAACCGTTGAGGCCGGTGCCGAATTAGAAGGAAAGTTGACCATTTCTGGACGTGTAAAAGATATTTCATCAAGTGGACAACAAAAACGAGCAGCCGAAAAAACGGCCTAACACTTTTATCGCCCTTTCTGGGGTTGGTGTGCAAATGGGAGTTACCATTTGGTTAGGTGCGCAACTTGGAAAATGGCTGGATGAAAAATACCCTTCCGATAAAAACTGGTTTACCATTGCATGTGTTCTTTTTGCAGTGTTCCTTTCCTTATATAATTTGATTACCCAGGTTAACAGAAGAAATAAATGATTCGGTTTAATCAATCATTAATCAAATTTACCATTGTATTGGCGGTTACTCTTTTGGTGGTATTCGGAATGCATTCTGGGTATTTGATTCAATTTAAACCAGAAGTAAATGTTTCTGAAATAGCCCTTACCTATCTGGTAAATTTCTTGATGGGCTGGGGTGTTACTTTTGCTTTATACAAGCTACGTGTAAAATATGCCCATTCTTTAGGTTTTATTTTCATGGCAGGAAGTATGTTAAAGTTTCTAATCTACTTTTTTACATTGCACCCCTTATATAAAGCAGATGGAGATGTTTCGGCTTTAGAGTTTGGCTTCTTTTTTATTCCTTATGGAATCTCCTTAGCATTTGAAACGCTGTTCATCAGTCAGATTTTGAACGAGGCAGAATATTAATTACGACTCTCTCCATTCTTCCAAATATTATTAGCCTTCTATTTCTCAGTTATATAGCGGCTTTTCAAGCAATTTAAAATTCTTCAAAAAATACCCGAAATTTTCTTTAGGTAAATGAAATGGAAGTAGTAATTTTGCAGCGTTTTTTAAACACCAATTATTGTTTATTTGTTATGCAAAACAAATTAGTCGGAAAATTACTTTTAGCGTTGATGTTCGTTTTTACAATGGGCGCAACTGCAAATACACATTCTGAGCCAGCTGGTTTAGATGAAGATGCAAGAACCAAAGCAGAAATCAAGGAAGGTATTGATCATCACTTGATAGATTCTTATGAGTTTACAATTACACATGGAGTAAGCATGCCACTTCCAGTTATCTTAATTGATAATGGAGTGCATATTTTTTCTTCTAGCGAGTTTCATCACGGAGAATCAATAGTTGAGAAAGGTGGTAATTATTACACCATCTCTCACGGAAAAATTTACAAAACGGATGCAGCTGGAACTATTACATATGCAGAGCCAAATTCAAAAGGAGATGTTTATGTTTCAAATGAGAAGCCTTTAGATCTTTCTATTACTAAAAACGTATTCATGATCATTTTAATGGCCTTGTTTATGTTCTTTATCTTTAAAGGAGTTTCTTCTTCATATAATAACCAGTTGCCAACTGGAGCGGGTAGGTTTTTAGAACCGTTAGTTGTTTTTGTTAGAGATGAGATTGCGCGTCCAAACATTGGCGAGAAATACTACAAGAACTACATGAGTTATTTGTTAACGGTGTTTTTCTTTATCTGGTTTTTAAATTTAACTGGAATGATGCCATTTGGTATTAACGTAACGGGTAACATTACCATTACTTTTTCATTGGCATTAATAACCTTCTTAATTACTAACGTAACTGCCAAGAAGGATTACTGGGGTCACATTTTCTGGATGCCTGGTGTGCCAAAACCTATGCGTATTGTATTAGCTCCAATTGAATTATTAGGAGTGTTTATTAAGCCATTTGCGTTAATGATTCGTTTATATGCGAACATGAGTGCTGGGCATATTGTTTTGATGAGTCTTGTAGGACTAATCTTTGTTTTTAAAAGCTGGTTAGCTACTGGACCGGTTCTAGGATTAACGTTAGCGTTATCTGTACTAGAGCTATTAGTAGCGGCTTTACAGGCGTATATCTTCACCATGTTAACAGCGTTGTACTTCGGTATGGCTGTGGAAGAACACGGTGATCACTAAAAATGTATATTAATAATTATTAAATTTTATATTATGACAATCCCAACTATTGTAGGTGCAGGTTTGATCGTTATCGGTGCTGGTTTAGGTATTGGTAGAATCGGTGGATCAGCTATGGAAGCTATTGCACGTCAGCCAGAAGCTGCAGGTAAAATTCAAACAGCAATGTTGATTGCTGCTGCATTGATTGAAGGTATCGGATTCGCTGCATTATTCGCAGCATAATTCATTAAAGAGGAGTCTCAACGGTTGGTTGAGATTCCTTTTTTATAAAATTTATTACAAAAGATAAAATGGAAAAGTTAATTCACGATTTTTCAGTTGGATTGTTTATTTGGCAATCAGTAATATTTATTGTTTTAATCTTCTTATTAAAGAAGTTTGCATGGAAACCAATTCTTTCTTCTGTTGAAGATAGAGAAGAAGGTATCCGCACTGCGTTAGATGAAGCTAAAGCGGCCAAAGAAGAAATGGCTAAATTAAAATCAGCTAACGAAGATTTATTGAAAGAAGCGCGTGCAGAAAGAGAAGCTATGCTTACTGAAGCTCGTGAGATTAAAGAAAAGATCGTAACGGAAGCGTCTACTACTGCAAAGGACGAGGCTGCTAAAATTACTGCCGCTGCTCATGAGTCTATTAAAGGCGAAAAGGAAAAAGCAATGGTAGAGATCAAAAACCAAGTAGCAGCAATGTCTATTGAGGTGGCTTCTTTAATTTTGAAAGAAAATCTTTCTTCTGATGCTAATCAAAAAGCATTGGCTGAAAAGTATGTAAACGACTTGAACTTAAATTAAGATGAAGCTGAACAGAGCATCCAAACGTTATGCGAAAGCATTACTTGAATTTGCGTTAGAACGTAAAGAACTTGATACAGTGAAAGCTGATATAGAGACTTTGCAAGCTGCCGTAAAAGGAAGTAATGAGTTAGCCATAATGATGAATAGTGATGTGATTCAGGAGTTGAAGAAAGTGGAGATTTATAAAGCATTATTTGCTGATAAAATTTCTGCAACTACTTTAAACTTTATGATTCTTATTGCTAAGAATAGTCGTTCTTCTTTATTACCGCATATTATTAATGCATTTGAAGGACAATATAAGGCGTTCAAAAATATTGTGTCTGTAGATATTACTACAGCTGTCTCTTATACACATCTCCGAGCCCACG
>CAJXPI010000175.1 GCA_913057875.1 uncultured Flavobacteriales bacterium | reverse complement strand
TACACAGAGTAGATCGTCGGCAGCGTCAGATGTGTATAAGAGACAGACCATAAACGAAACCCCAAAAATGGTATCAGGACGGGTGGTGAAAACCTCAATTTTATCATCATGGTCTTTTAAGTTAAAGTTAACCAAAGCACCTTGCGATTTTCCAATCCAGTTTTTTTGAATTTCCTTGATAGATTCAGGCCAATCAATTCCTTCTAAATCATTTAATAAACGATCCGCATAAGCCGTAATACGTAACGACCATTGCTTCATTTTTTTCTGTTCCACTGGAAATCCACCACGTTCAGAAACTCCGTTTTTTACCTCGTCATTTGCTAATACGGTACCCAATTCCGGACACCAGTTCACCACTGATTCACTTAAGTAAGCCATTCGGTAGTTTAGCAAAATTTCATATTGCTCATCCTCTGATTTTACCTTCCATTCTTCTGCAGAAAATTGCATTTCTTCTGAGCAATGTGCTTTTACATTTTCCGTACCGGAAGCAGCAAATAATTCAATTAAAGCATCAATATGTTGTGCTTTGTTTTCAGTAAGGTTGTACCAAGAATTAAAAATGGAAACAAAAATGGATTGGGTCCATTTGTAATATTCTTTATTAGAAGTTCTAACCTCTCTATCCCAGTCAAATGAAAATCCAATGCGGTCTAGTTGCTCACGGTACCGTGTAATGTTTTCTTTGGTGGTAATATCTGGGTGTTGACCCGTTTGAATAGCGTATTGTTCCGCAGGCAATCCAAAAGAATCATATCCCATAGGATGTAATACCTCAAAGTTTTGAAGTCTTTTGTATCTTGAAAAAATATCAGAAGCAATATAACCAAGCGGATGTCCTACGTGTAATCCTGCACCAGAAGGATAAGGGAACATATCTAGTACATAAAACTTTTCTTTTTCGGTATTTATTTGACTTTTAAACGTTTTGTTCTCCGCCCAATACGCTTGCCATTTTTTCTCAATATCAAAAAACTTATACGCCATAATTAGTTGCTTTTTGGTGCTTTAATTTCAGGCGGCAAAAGTAGTAAGGATTGCTGAAATGAGAAGGAAATGAATGGGTTATTCTTATCTTGAGAGGGAAGGGGGCGGATAGATTTAAAACATTTTAACGAAACCTGAGGTTTCAAGTTTTATGCTTTCCCTTTCTTGAATTATCTTGCGCTCGAAAATCAAGCCAACCGTGAACGACAGCATAGTAATTATTCCAACGTACAACGAGATTGAAAACATTGAAAAAATGATTCGAAAAGTCTTCTCTTTGGAGAAAGATTTTGACTTGTTAATCATTGATGATGGTTCACCTGATGGAACTGCAGCGGTGGTGAAGAATTTACAATCTGAGTTTCCTAAACGCTTATTTATTGAAGAACGCTCTGGTAAACTAGGATTAGGTACTGCGTATATTCATGGTTTTCATTGGTGTATTGAACGTAATTACGATTTCATTTTTGAAATGGATTGTGATTTTTCACATAACCCAGACGATTTAATGGTTCTTTACAATTCAGCACAAGCCAACAATGCCGATTTAATAATTGGTTCGCGTTACATCAAAGGAGTGAATGTGGTGAATTGGCCAATGGGTAGAATTTTAATGTCGTATTATGCATCTATGTATGTGCGCATTATTACTGGAATGCCAATTAGAGATACCACCGCTGGATTTAAATGCTACCGTAGAAAAGTGTTGGAAACCATCTCTATTGACGATATCAACTTTAAGGGATATGCTTTTCAAATTGAAATGAAATTTAGAACTTGGAAAAAAGGTTTTAAAGTGGTCGAAGAACCAATCATTTTCACAGATAGACAGGAAGGATCTTCAAAAATGTCGGGTGGTATTTTCAAGGAAGCTTTTTTTGGTGTATGGATGCTGAAGTTAAAAAGCATTTTTGGAATGATTTAATAGCTATCTAGAGATTACAAATCCTTCCGTTCGCTCTTTATCTTCCGATTTTAATATTATTCTATAGGTTCCTTGAGTTAATTGAGAAACATCAATTTCTATGGAATTATTTGTAGGGCTAAAAGAGGTGTTCCTTATTAGTTTTCCCGTACTGGAAAAGATTTGAAACCCATCAATATTTCTAAAATCAGAATTGGGTACAATGACCAAGTTCTGTGAAGCGGGAATAGGATACATGGTTAAGTTGGTAAATCTAGGTTTTTGAATCACAAAATTTCCTTTTGAAATTAGATCCAAATTAGGATCAATAATTACCTGCTTAACGATAAAATTAACGTTCCACCTAAAAGTTTCTTGGTTGGATACTGGGTTAGGATGAATCCATAAAGAGTCTCTCTCACCCTTTAATAGGATAGGTACGCTTAAATTGAAAAAGGATGTTTCTGAATTAGAAGTACTTTGTCTTAAAGTCAATTCAAAATCTATTCCTACCTGATTCCATTCTACATTGTACGTGGGATAGCCTTTTCCATAAATCCATTGATTTTTAAACAGATTTAATTGCGTGTCGGCCGTCAGTTCCATATGCTCAAAAAAATCTTGTGTCAACGCAGTTTGGTAAACCAGAGTTGGATCTTGAATGTATGATTTAATTCCAGCAAAAAAGTTTTCATCTCCAATTTGTTTACGAAGCATATGAAGCACATAGGCGGCTTTAGCGTAGCTTAAATCCGGATTGAAAATACGTTCAAAAGTGCTAGTGTCTTCTACAAAAATACTGAGTTCATTATTTCGTAAACCGTTTGATAGAGTAATGGATTTCCATTCCTCCCAGTGTTTACCATCATACCAAGTTTCAAGTGGAAGTCCTGCGAAATAGGTAGCAAAACCTTCATTTAACCATATGTCTTGCCAAGAGCCGCAAGTAATTTTATTTCCAAACCACTGATGCGCTAATTCATGTGCGTTTAAGTTAAAATCAAAATTATTCATGAAACTCATGGTTTGATGTTCCATGCCTCCTCCACGGCTAAATTGGGCATGACCATATTTCTCATTTATAAACGGATAAGCCCCTATTAAGGTGTCGTAATATTGGAGTAACGTATCGGTAGTAAAGAGTTTCTTTCTATATTTAATACTGTCTTCTGGATAAATGTAATTTTGAATCGCTAAGTTTCCGGAAGCTAGATGGGATACGAAATTAATTTCTGAATATTGGGTAACTGCAATGGCAACTAGGTAAGGAGCTATGGGATATCGATGTTTCCAGTGATAGGTGACCAAACTGTCTTTTCTTTGTTCGCTTTGAAGTAATCCATTACTAGCTACTTTATTCCCCCTAGGACAGGTGATGATTATATCAATAGAGTCTGCTTTATCGGTCAAGCTTTGTTTGCAAGGCCACCAATCTCTCGCTCCATATGGTTCAGAAAGCGTCCATAAAATTGGAGTGTTATTGTGTTGACTTATTCGAAATGATTCGCCTAATGGAGGTACGCCATGATAATAGATGCGTATGGAGTCTAATTGGTTGATTTTGAATGGGTACATAGCTTTCGCCAAAAACTCATTATGAACAATGGTAAGAGGTTGGTTTTTGTGTAATACCGAATCTAACTCTAAATCTGGATGCAATTCAAAGTATAATTCGGTAAGGTTATTACTAGGTGTGAAATGGAGGGTGACTGCTCCTTGAATGTACTGAAATTCAGGATTTACGTGAAGTTGTAATTTGTAATAGGACACATCATAGTTGTTGGTATATGGGTGTTCTCTGGTAACAGTGATTCTATTTTGTTTATTGCAAGATAATTGAGAGTAAATAGGAACAAATGAATTTTTTTGAGCCTTTGATTCCTGGGAGAAAAAGCCAAGAAACACACATAAAATCATTGTTACATTTCGCATCGCAACGAAAGTAAGTCAATTTTTTATGGAGAGAAACTTTGGGTGACTCTAGGTTGATGTACGTGTTGATGTTTTGTTGAAAAGTCGCCAAAGACTTGTTTTGTGTGTGTTTTGTTTGAATATCAATAACTTAAGGATTGTTAAAATTTGTTCTGAAGCTAAACAAATACTATCTTTAACTCGTTGATTTGGGGAAATCAGTTAAAAGAAAGGGCTATGAAAAATGAGAAGAATGGAAGATTTGGTCTTCTTGAAAGAACTTTGTTGGAGTTCAAACAAAAAGGAAATTCAAGTATTGAAGAAATAAAACAATACTTATTTGAAAAGTATCATTTAACCGTAACTAATGCGGTATTACGTAAAAGAATTGAAAGCGCAGGGGGTTAAATAAACCCTGCGTCTTTTGGTATAATCTCCGTAGGAGGGTATCCAAAATAGTTTTTAAACGAGAATGAAAAGTAACTTACACTATTAAATCCAGTAGCGTAGGCTATTTCAGAAATGTTTCCGCCACGTTGTTCAATGATTTGCTTGGCTTGTTCTAATCGGAACTCTCTTAAAAATTGATTAAAGGTTTTGCTTGTAATAGCCTTGACTCTGCGTTGAACGGTAGATTTACTTAATCCCATTTCAACCACCACATCTTCAATGGCAAAGTTCGACTTATCGAGGTTATCTGCAAATAATACAATCAACTCACGCATGAAAATGTCTTCCGTAGATTCTACTTCCGTTTTGTTCGTTTCCAAATAGGCTTTAGCTTTTAGTTTACGTCTAATTTCAATTAGATTCGCAATTCTGGCAATCAGCTCTTTTGCATTAAACGGTTTTGTAATGTAATCATCCGCACCATACTCTAATCCCATAATTTTAGACTCTGTCATAGTTTTTGCGGTGAGCAAAATAACAGGCGTATTAGTTAAAGCTGGCGTTTCTCGTACATTTCGAAGAAGTTCATACCCATCCATCTCAGGCATCATTATGTCTGAAATAATTAAATCTGGTTCTTTTTTGAAAGCCATATCGAGGCCCTTCTTTCCATCGGCAGATACAAAAACGGTATAACCTTTGAATTTTAGTAGTTCTTCAAGGTTCTCTCTAACCGTTGCGTCATCTTCAATTACGAGTACATTAGACATGAAATTTAAACGTTTTGATTCGTTAGTGTCACAAATGTAAACTATTGAGGTTATTTTTGGCAATAGAACATGGATGAATTATTTGCCGCAGAAAGAGAGGGTATTACGGAGCTCAAAACAGGTTTTTTAGAGAAAACTTTAAATCTATTCCGATCAGAATCAGATTTTAATACGAGTGTTAGTTATTTTTTAAAGTGGGTCTCAAATACTTACTATCCTTATTTAACGGTTTTTGTTCCGCAGGTTTCTTCTAATATTTCCGATTTCTTTTATAATCAACAGGTTGTTTTTGGTGCGGAGGTGACGCGTTTGCAAAATCCCAAAATAGAACAGGCTATTAGACAAGTGGCTAAAGGGAACCTTTCCTATATCCAAGAGGTTTCTCATGATGTTCGAGATTCCAATATTAGAGAGGTTATACAGAGTCTTAAAGTTTCTTCGGTTTTCATTGTCCCTCTTACGGTAGGTGAGCGAGTAATTGGATATCTGGCTTTTCTTGAAGAAGAAGTCCCGCGTTTATGGTCTAAAAAGGAAACGACCGAAATAATCAGTTTGTCGGAAATTTTTACGCAATTTTTGTATAGTGAAACCTTGAGTAAGGAATTATTTACAAAAGAGGATGTACTACAAAAAGCTATTGAGAGTTCGAATGATGGTTATTGGCATATTGATTTAAAGCAAAATCAAATGCATTTTTCAAGGCAATGGAAAAGAATGTTGGGCTTTGAAGAGCACGAAATACAAGATTCCTTTGAGGCCTTCGAAGATCTGTTGCATCCAGACGATAGAGAGTTAGTTTTGCGGGTTCTTGACCCCTATTTAAAAATTGGTGTGGGTAGTTACGAATGTGAATACCGGATTAGACATAAAAATGGAAAATATCTATGGGTATTAACACGGGCTAATATTAATTTTTCAGAAAATGGAATTCCTTTACAATTTGTAGCTACAAATACGGATATCACCTCAAGAATTGAATATAAGAGAATATTGGCCCAAAGTGAAGCAAAGTATGAGAGGCTGTTAGGAGCTATTCACGAAATTATTTTTGAGATTGATCGCCAAGGAGTAGTTACTTTTTTAAATGAGGCTTGGGAACGTCACCTTTTGTTTAAGGTGAAAAAGACGATAGGAACTTTGTATACCAAGTATATTCATCCCGAAGATCGATCTATCATTTTGGATATTATTCAAACCCAATATGCTGGGGAGGAAGTTGTACATGGGGCGCGAGAAGTACGCTTGTTGGCTGCTAACGGGATGTCTGTATGGACTGTCTCTTATACACATCTCCGAGCCCACGAGACTCCTGAGCATCTC
>CAJXPI010000174.1 GCA_913057875.1 uncultured Flavobacteriales bacterium | reverse complement strand
TGGTAGAAACAAAAATGGATATCAATTTCCAAAACTTGCCAAAGTTACTTTACAAGCAATTTTTTAAGACGAAGGACCGAATGCCCGTTAACTCTATTCCTGTTCAAAATTTCAACGAAAATGAATTTTTAGCCGCTTCTGAAAAGGCAAAAATGATTTGGTTTGGACATTCGGTGGTTTTAATGCGAATGAATAATAAAACCATTATTATTGACCCAATGTTTGGAAAAGACGCGTCTCCTATTGGTCCATTTGTAACGAAAAGATTTTCGGAAAATACATTGGAAATTATTGACCAGTTACCTGAAATTGATATGGTGTTGTTTTCTCATGACCATTACGATCATTTAGACTTGGATAGTGTTCTTAAATTAAAAGGAAAAACAAAGCAGTTCTTTGTCTCTTTAGGTATGAAACGTCATTTAATGAAATGGGGTGTAGCACCTGATATCATTCAAGAATTTGATTGGTGGGACTCTAAAGAGTTGAACGGAATCAAAATAACCTTTACACCCACTAGACATTTTTCAGGTAGAGGATTAACGGATCGTGCTAAATCCTTATGGGGTGGATGGGCATTGAAATCCAGGACAGAAAACATTTGGTTTAGTGGAGATGGAGGTTACGGAGATCACTTTAAGGAAATTGGTGAACGTTTTGGTCCGTTTGATTTAGCCTTTATAGAATGCGGACAGTATAATGAGAATTGGCACGCCATTCATATGTACCCAGAAGAAAGTATTCAAGCGGCCTTAGATGCTCAGGTTAAAAGGGCGCTTCCTGTTCACTGGGCGGGTTTTGCATTGGCTCAACACCATTGGCAAGAACCAGCCAATCGTTTTATTAAAGAGGCTGATAATCATAACTTGGAGGTTTTTACACCTCAAATAGGAGAACTGTTTGAGGCTAATTGCAGTTCAGGTAACTGGTGGAATGAATTGAAATGAATGTAATTCTTTGCTAAATGAATTTTACACTTGTTGAGGCTCAGGAAATGGATGTGCCAGGAATTTTAGAAATTCTTAACCATGAAATTATTCATTCAACGGCTCTTTACGAGTATGAAAAGAGAACTATCACTCAACAAGAAGAATGGTTTAATGAAAAACAGAAGTCTAACAATCCTGTACTAGTAGTAAAGACTGGAGAAAAAGTATTAGGCTTCGGAACTTTTGGTTCCTTTAGGCCCAGACCTGCTTATCAATACACGATAGAGCATTCTGTGTACGTGCATCATGCATACCAGGGACAGGGGATAGGTAACCTGCTGCTGGAAGAACTCATTAAACAAGGGAAGTCTCAAGGATATCATTCTATGATGGCCGTTATTGATTCATCTAATGATTTAAGTATTATGTTTCATGAGAAATTTGGTTTTCAGAAAGTAGGAGAGTTAAAGGAGGTAGGTTACAAATTTGATTCATGGTTAGATCTAACCATGATGCAATTGTTGTTGGGCGATTAATACCTATTTTGGTCACCTAATTGAATAAGCATGAAATATAATTGTTCTATTAAGATTAACAAACCACTAGAGGAGGTTGTTAAGCTATGGGAAGACGAAAGCAACTTCCATTTCTGGCAAGATGGGTTTCAAAGCATTGAATTGATTTCAGGAAACAAAAATGAGGAAGGTTCCGTTTCTCAAATTTTGATTCAACAGGGTAATATGAAAATTGAATTGGAAGAAACCATTCTGGTTAATAATCTTCCCAAGGAAAAAACGGCAAAATATGTTCATAAGCATATGACTAATACCCAAACTACAAAATTTGTTGCCGTAGATGAAAACAATACGGAATACATCTCTGAAGTTGAATACACGAAATTTAATGGAATCACTTTAAAAATTATGGCGAAGCTTTTTCCAGAGAAATTCAAATCTCAAAGTGAAAAATGGATGAATCAGTTTAAAGTTTTCACGGAGTCAATATAAATTATAGGTAAGAAAAAAAAACAGTACGTAAACAATAGAATATGGGTTGGGTGATGCTTTAGCTTTTTAATAAAAAATTACATTTTTTTATTTCATAACTAAAATATAATATTACTTTTAGAGTGTTAAAACACACACACTCAAGTTACATGAAGCGAAGATTAGAGCAAAAAGTGGTTTTGGTTTCTCTTCTTCTATTCTTTATTTTCAATGTTCCCTTTCTGTTTATGTTTAACGGAAATTTTGGAGATATAGATATGCCTTTTGTTTATGTAGGAATTGTTATTGGATGGCTCGCAGCTGTTGGTTTAACGTATAAAATTCTAAAAAACGGATTGGCGAGAGGGTAAGTCAAAACCAAACAAAAACCTATTGTACTGGAGAAGACACGTATAGTGCTTCTCCATTTTTTTTGCCTCAGTGTTTGGAAAAATAATTAAGAATTTTTTGATCTCATTTGTGAGTTTTAAAGACACATTCAAAAAACAAAAGGTATGCTTTGCGTGTTTTTTTAGTGCTTGCGTTTTATTCACTAAACGAGTTTTCGAAAAATACAAATACAAAAAAAGGGTTGACTTATCGTCAACCCCTTGATTTTTATGCGGAGAGTGAGAGATTCGAACTCTCGTTACCCTTACGAGTAAAACACCTTAGCAGGGTGCCGCTTTAAGCCACTCAGCCAACTCTCCAACGGGTGGCAAATTTATAAATTCATTTGATGTACCAAGCGAAAAATGCAAGAAAAATGCAGTTTTTTTTATAGGGTCAATATCGCTTTAACTCCCATAAACATTACTGATTTAATAATCAGATGTTAAGAGCTTGGATAAGCTACTCTTACATGATAAATATTCATGATTTTCTTCTGTAACAACTTCTTTAATGCGGTAATATTTTGAAATGTTATAGGAGCGTAATCCAATTGTGAGCTATCCAAAATGGTATTAAAGATACCATCGATTAAATTATTAATGCTTTCCGCGGTATATTCGGGTAAACTTCTGGCTGCTGCTTCCACACCATCACATAACATTAAAATAGCTGTTTCTTTAGAAAAGGGAAGAGGACCTGGATATTGAAAGTCTACTATATCGGAATCCGGATTTTCTTTTTTTGCGTTGAAATAGAAATATCTTGCGGTAGTGGTGCCATGATGCGTTCTTATGAAATCAATGATTTTTTCTGGTATTTTATGTTTTTTGGCCATTTCAATTCCGTCCACCACATGGTTAATAATAATCTGAGCGCTTTCATGGTTTGATAAGTCATTGTGAGGATTGTATCCTCCTGATTGATTTTCAATAAAAAATTGGGGATGCTTCATTTTTCCAATGTCATGATACAATGCTCCAGTTCTTATTAATAATGGATCTCCACCTATTTCCAAAGCACATTCTTCAGCTAAATTTGCCACTTGTATGGAGTGTTGAAAAGTTCCAGGTGCTTTTTGTGCTAATTCTCGTAGTAGCTTATTGTTGGTGTCAGCCAGCTCTAACAAGGCCATTTCAGAAATTAATCCAAATAAACGTTCAATAATATATACTATCGGAATGGAGGTTAAAGTCAACATCGCGCTTGTAGCAAACCAAAGAAAGTTTTCAAGTTTTACGTTGGCTAAATTTCCTTCTTTTATAATACTGAATCCAAAGTAAAGGATGGAAGAAGTAAGGAAAATTAAGACAATAACTGCCAGTAGTTGCGAGCGTTTACGTAGGTTTTTTAGTAATAAGATAGCCATCAATCCTACAGGCGCTTCAATCCACAAAAACTCCATCGCGTTGGGCGCAAAGGTGGTCGAAATCATAATCATAATCATGTATATGATTGCCGATAAAGATGAACTAAAGAAAGATTGAAGCACTACTGCAAATAGCGCAAATGGTAAAATGTAAATATCTATTTCAAGAAAAACTCGAGGTAAATTAGACATCAGGTAATTCAGAAAGAAGAGTATAAGAATTAAAGTAAATGAACTCGTATCAGAATAGGTGAAAGGACTAAAAGTTTTAATTAATAAAATTAGTAAAAGAGTGGCAAAACTCACAAAAATGAAGGTGCCTCCATATACAAATAGGGAAGAATTGTCAGCACCAGCTTGTTTTTCAGAAATTTCACGAAGTGAGGTTAGTTTTTTATAAATTTCGGGCGTGATGATTTCTCCTTTTCCCACAATTTTTTCTCCCTCATTTACCTTCCCATATACCTTTGTTAGGGCATTTAATTTCTGATTTTTAATATCTGTAGTTACCATTTGGTTAAAAATCACATTGGCTTGAAGGTTTTCAAATACGGTAATTTGTAGAATCTTACCCCGTTTAATATCTGAGGTCCAATGCTGAATACTATCAAAGGCCTCTTTAACGGTAAAAAAAGACTGGATTTCAGCTTGACTTTCCGTATGTCCATTAATGGTTTTGATAACAAAGGATTCGGGTTTGTTTAGTAAAGTGTCATGATCTTGAATGATGCCTTTTTTATATAAACGGCTAATCAATTCAATTCCTTCTTCTTCAAAAAAGGATTTAAACTTACTTGCAGCTAGGCTATCTTGTAAAAAGATTTCATTCGACTTCTTTAAAAATGCAGATATAACTGAGTCGTCTATGCTTTCTTCAATGTCGAAATACAAATAACTATTGGCCTTAATTTCTACTCGTTCTGAGTTTATTTCAGACTCCGTTTTACTAATTGGAAAAGAAAAGGGAGCATATAGGGGTTGATGTACCCATGGAAAACCTTGCTCAAACTCGTACTGAAACTTGGTGGTTTTCGGAGAAATAAAAACCATCATTGCAATGGTAATCGCCACAATAACAATACGGTATATTTTGCTGTAATTGTGTTGAAGTATGGAGTTTATTCCTGACATTTGCTTTCTTTTTTTGAAGTAACGAAAATAAAAATAAGTTGCCGCTCCTTAACTACCTTAGGAACATTGTTATTCACGAGGTTCAAAATGGTGCTTAAATGTTGGTAAATTCTTTGTAAAGCCCAAAACTCGAGACATTAAATGCACTTTATTTGTGCTCTAAAATAAATTTGAATGAGCTTTATCTACGAAGCCAGAATTACACAATTTTCTAAGGAATTAAAAAAGTATAAAGCGGCCTCTCGCAACCTAGGATTTGGTAGACTTTTAATCTTTGTATTAACTATTGTGGGTACCTTTTTATATTGGGGGCAATCTATTCCTATTGCCATATTTATTATGGGTGGGGGAGCAATGTTTCTAAGGTTAGTTGTTTTAAACGGAAAAGCAGATGGACAGGTGAAGTTCTTAAAGGCTCTTATTAAAATTAATCAAAATGAAAAAGAAGCCCTTAAAGGAACCTTTCAAAACTCGGAAAACGGAGAAGAGTTTTTAGAGCCTAGTCATGAATATGCTCATGATTTTGATCTTTTCGGAATTGGGTCTTTTTTTTCAAAATTTAATAGAACAGTTACTCTTCAAGGAAGAGAGAAGTTGGCACATTGGCTCCTAAATCCAGAATTGGAAAAAGAAACCATTGAAAACCGTCAAAATGGAATTAAAGAGTTAATTAAAAAATTAGATTGGCGACAGGAATACTTGGCTAACGGAATGTTAAACCAATTGAGCGCAGCTGATCAGGAGCGTTTTGAGCAATGGCACAGTTCTACCAGTGAACTTTCGAATGGAACGCCTTATATACTGATGCTGAAAATAATTCCTCTCATAACCTTTAGTCTATTGGTAGCGACCATATTGGGTTATTTCTCTTGGGCAAATTGGGGGTGGTGGCTTTTGGTTCCCATTTCTTTTGTGGGGTCCCAGTTAAAAAAGGTAAATTATGAGTACGGAATAATTGCCAATTTGGTACCTAAGTTTGATGTTTTGGCCAGTCTTACCCGGAAAATTGAAGTGGAAGAATTTGAATCTGAAATATTAGCTGGATGGAAAACCAAGTTATTAGCTAGTGATGAAGCCATGGCTTCTGAGAAACTGAATCAATTTAAAAAGTTACTGGGTAGCTTTGAACAAAGGTCCAATATGTTGGTTGGAATAGTTTTAAATGCATTGTTTCTTTGGGACCTTCATTTGATGCAACGCATGAATAACTGGAGGCAGGAAAATTCAATGGAGTTGAATTCTTGGTTAGCGGTAATTGGAAATTTTGATGCCTCTAGTTCCTTAGCCAATATGGCATACAATCATCCTGATTTTTATTTTCCTAAGGTGAATACGGAAGAGTTTTGGGTTACTGGAAAAGACTTGAAACATCCCATGTTAAATACCCAAGAAGCCATTGGGAATGACTTTGAAATCCAAGGTCAAGGTAGTATTCATATTGTAACGGGCGCAAATATGGCAGGAAAAAGCACTTTTCTAAGAACCGTTGGATTGAATATCTGTCTCTTATACACATCTCCGAGCCCACGAGACTC
>CAJXPI010000173.1 GCA_913057875.1 uncultured Flavobacteriales bacterium | reverse complement strand
TCGTCGGCAGCGTCAGATGTGTATAAGAGACAGAACGAGGGCAATCGGAGTTAAATTCCATTTAATGATATTTCGTCTTTCTTTTACTTCAGAGGAGTCTTGTTGAGCATTAGCTGACGATACACAACCTAAAACAAAAATGGCAAGTATTATTTCTTTCATACATCCGAGTCTAAATCAATATTGTAAAAGCCCCCAGCGTTACTTTTTTGCGCTTTTGATTGTTTAATCATCAAATAGGCTACTCCAACAAGGTTTCTTAACTCACATAAAGGTACGGAAAGTTTTGACTTCTCGTAAAGTTCTTCTGTTTCTTCCCAAATTAACTTTAATCTCTTTAGAGCTCTTTCTAATCGAATATCAGAACGAACAATGGCTACATAATTACTCATTAACTGACGCAATTCATGTCGTGAGTGATTAATTAATGCCAACTCTCTTTGGTAAACCATACCGTCATCATTCCACTCAGGAATTTCAGGAAAGTCAGTACGCATATCCCTGTTTACAATATCTAAGAAAATGTGATGTGAATAAACCAAGGCTTCAAGTAAAGAATTAGAAGCTAAACGATTTGCTCCGTGCAAACCCGTTCGAGATACTTCCCCACTTGCGTACAACCTATTAATGGTAGTTTGCCCATTCAAGTCTACTTTGATTCCACCAGCTACATAATGTGCCGCGGGTACTACTGGAATATAATCCTTGAATAAATCAATTCCAGTACTCAAACACTTCTCATATATATTGGGGAAATGTTTTAAAAACTCCTCTTTATCCAAATGGGTACAATCAAGAAACACATGTTCTACCCCCTTTATTTTCATTTCAGCATCAATAGCACGCGCTACAATATCTCTAGAAGCCAACTCACCGCGCTCATCGTATTTAAAGACAAATCGTTCACCATCGCTATGAACTAAATGCGCTCCAAAACCACGAACAGCCTCGGAAATTAAAAACGCAGGGCTTTTTCTAGGCTCATATAATGCCGTTGGATGAAATTGCACAAATTCCAAATCTTGTACTTGTGCTTTGGCTCTATATGCCATCGCAATTCCATCACCTGTAGCTACTTTTGGGTTGGTGGTATATTGATACACTTGCCCAATTCCACCCGTAGCCAAAATGGAATAATCCGCTTCGAAAATCTCTACTTCAAGGGTTTTACGATTAAAAACATAGGCTCCGTAGCAATTTATGTTGTTCTTATCGTATTCTCTATGGGGTAAATGGTGTTCAGTGATTAGCTCTACAGCAAAAAAGTGCTCATATACGGTTACGTTTTTTAGCTCATCGTTACGTTGAATGAGCGCTTGAGCCATTTCGTATCCCGTAATATCTTTATGATGAACAATACGCTTTTCACTATGTCCACCTTCCTTACCTAAATCTAATTTACCTGAGGGGTTGGTATCAAAAGCCGCTCCCCATTCAATCATTTCTTTTAAACGATTGGGAGCTTCCTGCACTACCATTTTCACCACTTCTGGATCACTCAATCCACCGCCAGCTCTCAGGGTATCTTCAATATGTTTATCGAAAGAATCCGTCACCATATCCAAAACCACGGCAATTCCTCCTTGCGCATATCGTGTATTAGATTCCTCTTCACTGGTTTTGGTAACCACCGTGATTTTCTTTTCTGGATATTTTTCTGCCAGTTTAATGGACAGACTTAATCCAGCAATTCCAGAACCAATAATTAGGTAATCGGAATGACGCATAGTTTAGTTTGTTTGGACCGTAAATTTACAATGGAATGGGATTGCAAAAAAACCCTTTAGAATTACGATAATTCAAGCATTCTACGAATTGGTTTCAATGCCTTCACACGTAGTTCTTCGTCCATTAAAATCTCTGGAGATTCATTTTTTAAACAGTCATACAATTTTTGCATGGTATTTAATTTCATGTACGGACATTCACTACAGTTGCATGATTCATCATCACCCACAGGAGCCGTTAACAATACCTTATCTGGATTTTCACGTTGCATTTCGTGTAAAATTCCAGGCTCCGTAGCCACAATAAATTTTTTATCAGAAGAATTCTTTACATAGTTCAATAATCCAGTCGTAGAACCTACATACTCTGCCACATCAAGTATATGGGGCGCAGATTCAGGATGGGCAATAATGTGAGCGTCTGGGTGCTTTTCAACTAATTTTAAAATTTTATCAATATCAAAAGACTCATGAACGATACACACACCGTCCCATAACACCATTTCACGGTCTAGTTCTTTTACTAAGTACTGACCTAAATTTTTGTCTGGCGCAAAAATGATTTTTTGATCTTTTGGTAAAGACTCTACAATTTGGCGTGCGTTTGAAGATGTACAAATAATATCTGTTAACGCCTTAATATCTGCGGTACAATTGATGTAAGAAATCACTAAATGATCCGGATGTTTTGCTTTAAATGCTGCAAAATCATCGGCCGGGCAAGAATCGGCTAAGGAACAACCTGCTGCCATATCTGGAATCACTACCTTTTTGGATGGGTTTAAAATTTTTGCTGTTTCACCCATAAAATGAACTCCAGCAAAAACGATAATGTCCGCATCTGTTTCTTCGGCTTTTCGAGATAAACCTAAACTATCGCCCACGAAATCGGCCACATCTTGAATAGGTCCAACTTGATAATAATGCGCTAGAATAACTGCATTCTTCTCTTTTTTAAGTTGGGTAATTTTTTCAGCCAATTCAGCATCTGATGCTGTTTGCGTATTTGAGATTGTTTTGATTTCCATTTATCCAATGTTTAAACCATCTGTAATATTATCTTTTAAATAGGACTGCAAATGTATAATTTTACCCGTGCATTAATGTGATAAAACCTCATGAATAGAGCGAGTATTGAAAATCTAAGGGTGGCTTTTGTTTCCATCAAGAGTCAAGTCCTACGGAGTTTTTTGACAGCTCTTATAATTGCCATTGGCATTACTGCCCTTGTGGGTATTTTAACCGCTATTGATGCTTTGAAGTCCTCCATTAACGACCAGTTTTCTACCATGGGAGCAAATAGCTTTTCTATAAACAATAAGAGAGAAAGTAACAAAAGGCAAAAAGGGAAGAAAACTCAAGCCACTCCAAATGTTAATTATACACAAGCAGCAGAATTTAAGAAGAAATTCGACTTTCCTGCTTCTACCAGTATTTCGTGTCGACCGAGAGGATCGGCCGTAGTTAAGTTCAAGAAAAAAGAGTCTAAACCAAACATTGCCGTTTTTGGAGTGGATGAAAATTACTTAGCAAACAATGGTTCTGCTTTAGCAGATGGAAGAAATTTCACTTTGACCGAATTAAACTCTAGTCCGCATATTGCATTAATTGGTAGTGAAATTGCTACAGAAATTTTTGAAGAGACCGATCCTCTAGGAAAGATTTTATTGGTGGGTAATATTAAGTTCAAAGTAATTGGAGTACTGGAAG
The DNA here is from genome assembly GCA_913057875.1 of uncultured Flavobacteriales bacterium. Lineage (GTDB taxonomy): Bacteria > Bacteroidota > Bacteroidia > Flavobacteriales_G > Salibacteraceae > CAJXZP01. The sequence continues at coordinate 2,910 of CAJXPI010000173.1, read as the reverse complement.
AAAAAGGTAGTAGCATGGGTCAAAATGCTGATCGTAGTGTCATGATACCCGTTCCTACGGCTAGACAGTTTTTTGGATATAAAAACATGGCCTTCACCATTTCGGTAATGACCATTGGACCGGACAAGTTAGATTTAGCCATTAATGAAGCCACTGGCTTGTTTCGGATTATTAGACAAGACCCTTTGGGTAAACCTGATTCTTTTAGAATTTCTAGAAGTGATAGTTTGTCGCAAAACCTCATTGAGAACTTAAGTATGGTATCTGGAATTGCCACCATTATTGCGTTTATTACTTTATTGGGTGCGGCTATTGGACTAATGAACATCATGTTGGTTTCAGTAACCGAAAGAACCAAAGAAATTGGCGTTCGAAAAGCTCTAGGCGCATCAGCAAACACCATTAAACAACAGTTTTTAACCGAGGCTGTAATGGTTTGCCAATTGGGTGGATTAATTGGAATCGTACTTGGGATTATTATAGGTAATGTAGTGGCAGCCATGCTTGAGGTTAGCTTTATTATTCCCTGGTTATGGATTTTCACCGCAATAGTTCTCACTTTTTTTACTGGTATCATTGCAGGGTTTTACCCGGCCAACAGAGCTGCAAACATGGATCCTATTGAGAGCTTGAGGTATGAATAGAGAAGGTTACTTATGGTAGTTATTCGGAACTTCAAATCATATAATAAAGTTACAAAAAAAGCCGCTAGTCAAAACTAGCGGCTTTTTAATACAGTATCGAATTGTTTTATTCGCTAACCACTTCAAAAGTAATGGTAGACTCCACTTCTTTATGAAATTTGATTTTAGCTTCGTAAGAACCAACTTCTTTAATTGGCTCATTAACAATTGAGATATTTTTTCTTTCCACAGCAACACCTAATGCGTTGATTGCTTCAGCTAATTGGATGGTATTAACAGATCCAAAGATCTTTCCTGTTTCACCCACTTTAGCGCCAATTTTGATAGCCATAGCTTCTAATTTTGTAGCGAAACCTTTAGCTTCTTCTACAATCTTAGCTTCTTTATGCGCTCTTTGACGTAAATTTTCTTCTCTTACTTTTTTAGCAGACTCAGTTGCTAAAATTGCTTTTCCAGTTGGGATTAAGAAGTTTCTTCCGAAACCAGCTTTAACAGTAACTAAATCTGTTGCGTACCCTAACCCTTCAATGTTTTCTTTTAATATGATTTCCATTTCTGTCCTCCTTATTATTTTAACATATCCGCTACGTAAGGCATTAAAGCCAGGTGACGTGCTCTTTTCACAGCAGTAGCCACTTTTCTTTGATACTTTACAGATGTTCCAGTAATTCTTCTTGGAAGCAATTTACCTTGCTCGTTAACGAATTTTAAAAGGAACTTAGAATCTTTATAGTCGATATATTTGATTCCTGATTTCTTGAATCTACAGTATTTATCTTTCTTTACTTCTACAGCGATAGGAGATAAATATCTAATTTCTGATGAATTTGAAGCCATTCTTAGTGTCTTTAAAAATTAATGAATTAAGCTGTCGCCTCTTTTTTGTTTCTACGGCTCTCAGCAAATGCGATGTGATGTTTTTCCATTTTCACGGTCAAAAATCTCAATACACGCTCATCACGCTTAAACTCTACCTCAAACTTGTTAATTAAATCTCCAGGAGCTTCAAACTCCATTAGGTGATAAAAACCAGTTGATTTTTTCTGGATTGGATACGCTAACTTACGTAAACCCCAGTTCTCTTGGTGTACCATGGTAGCACCATTTGTTTTCAAGAAACCCTCAAACTTGCTTACTGCTTCCTTTACCTGATCTTCAGATAAAACGGGAGTCAAAATGAAAACAGTTTCATACCTTGTTTGCATTGTTGTTGTTTTTTATAATAATCCCAAAATTGGGTCGGCAAAAGTAGTTATTTTATTTTGGAATAAAAACAACATTTTGGGTTAAATTGAAATCCAAGTAAACACATCGTTGTTAAGGTATTGGAATCTTTTGATACACGTTAGCGTCACAAGAGTAAAATAGTAATTCTTCACGCGTCATTTCTATTCCCTTTTTCTTTAGCATCTTAAAATATTGGCAATAATCATTGCCGGTAATTTCTTCATAACACAAAGAGGCTTGATGTAATAAAGCCAACGACTTTTGTTTCAAACCCTCCTTTTCATAAATAGCCTTCGCTTTTTTGTATTTCCCCGCTTCAAAAAACCGCTCCGCTTTTTGAAGTTTTTTATCCGTAGATCTAATTTGAGCTCCAGCTACAAAACTGAAAAGCACCGCAAATACCCCAACTAAGACAAATTTCATAGTAATAAATTTTAAGTAAAACATGGAGCCGTACTTCCTCCGTTTATTGTCCAATTGGTATAAGCACCAGGATAAGTAGAATTACAGGTCTGCATCCATTGACAAGCTTCCGCCAAACTTAGATCTGAACGACATAATTCGTTACCCCCAGATGTACAACAAAATACAACATTCCCTGGATTATCAGGTTCAGTAGAAATATCACTAAAAAAGAAATATTTTGTCTTATCCTGTTCATTCGATTCAACTTGAAACTCCTCTTTTGACGGTTTAATTTCTTCTTTTTGACATGAAAAGGCAAAAAAAGCAGATAATAAGATTATACATGTAATTCGGTAATTTGGTAATTTGGTAATTTGATTCTCATGGTAAAATAGTTTTTAAGATCAATTTACCTACAATATAAACCTTAAACACATTAAAAACAAACATTTACAAAATAAACACCACACTAAAAAGAGACATTTCCAACGTCCTACTCTCTCTAAAGTCCTAATCTCTGTTCTAACCAATAGAAACAATTATTAAAAGCAAAACGATTATTCAACCGCGATACCTAATCTACTACTACTACTACTACTACTACTACTACTACTACTACTACTACTACCTGTCT
>CAJXPI010000172.1 GCA_913057875.1 uncultured Flavobacteriales bacterium | reverse complement strand
AAAAACACATTAGTTCGTCAACAAATACATAGAAATAATTACCTAATATTATTCGTGTAACTAATTAATTTGAGGTTCCTTTTTGTACAAGGAATTTATGAAACAAAATCAATCGGGATGGACTAATTTTGAGTAGTTAATATGAAAAAGGAATGTTGCAATATCAATGAAGTAGTGCAGGAGTTTTATAACTACCTGAAGGCTTACATAGCGCAACGTGTAAAAGATCCTACCATTGCAGATGATTTGGTTCAAGAGGTAATGGTGAAACTCATTGAATCGCATCAAAAATCAAAGCAAGTAGAAAATATAAAAGCTTGGCTTTTTCAAGTAAGTAGAAATACCATTTACGACTATTACCAAAAGCATAAATTAGAATTTAATCTAACCGAAGACTGGGAAGTACCGGATGAGGCAGATTCCGAGTTTTCTAAAATACTCTTATCTGATTACGTAATTCCCATGATTGAAATGCTACCCCCAAAATACAGTCAGCCTTTAATGTGGGCGGATATTGATAAAATGCCTCAGAAAGAAATTGCCCAAAAAATGGATCTGGGTTTGTCTGCCACTAAAATGCGCGTGCAAAGGGCTAGAACGCAATTAAAAGACCTATTTACCGAATGCTGCCGTTTGGAATATGACAAGGATGGCAATTTTTCGGGGTGTACCATCAAAGAATCCTGCGAGCCGCTTCAAAATATCTCTAAAGATCTAAAAGATAAATCCCTTTAAAATCAGGTGATTCCTCATGGTTTTGAACTTTTTTATAAAATAGTTTGAAATTTATGTGTCTTTTCTAACCCGTATTCAGACTACATAGAAATGTTTAATTAAAAACACTTCTTATGAAAACTGAAGTCAAAATATTACACTCTTCTTGTTGTGCTACAGATTCTCCGGTAAAAAACCAGATTGAAAGAGTAGCCGCAAAAAATAACATTGAGGTAGCTATTGAAGAACTTTCTGAACTTCAAGATACCATGGTATATGGTACTATGACTTTTCCTTCAATTGTAGTTAACGGTAAAGTATACGACTACAAAAAACATTACAAGGAAGAACAATTATTAGCCATCCTGTAATTCTGGAACTATGGAAAAGCTCACTGCATTCTTAAGCCAAATAGCAGACTATTTGGTTTTTGATCTTTTGGGGTTGGTAGAAAACTCCTTATTCGCCCATGCCTTACATTATTTTTTAATCGGATTCACGGAGATTGTGATCCTTATCATTTTGGTGACTTACTTAATGGGAATTGTAACCAGTTATTTACCAATGGAGAAAATTCGTGGGTATTTAGAGAGGAATAAAAAATCGGGAATAGGAAATCTATTAGCATCCACATTCGGTGCAATTACACCGTTTTGTTCTTGTTCTTCTATTCCCATGTTTGTAGGGATGATGCAAGCTAGAATACCCTTAGGAATTGCGTTGTCTTTTCTTATTACTTCACCATTAGTAAATGAAATTGCCATTGCTATTTTCTGGGTTTCGTATGGATGGAAAGTTACCGTGATTTATGTATTAACCGGAATAACTTTGGGAGTTGTAGGAGGTATTGTACTAGAAAAAATGGGAATGGCTCAACACGTGGCTGATTGGATTAAAAACTTAGGTGAAAACCATTCTGAAATGGAGAAGGATACTAGAAGTTTCAGCCAACGTTTGCCTGAGATTAATACGAATGCCGTGACCACCTTAAAAAGTTTGGTACCCTACGTATTTGTTGGATTGGCTATTGGATCCTTTATTCATGGTTACGTGCCAGAGGAGTTTTTTGAAACCTATATTTCTAAGTCTAATCCATTGGCGGTTCCAATTGCCGTGCTTTTGGCTATTCCGCTATATATTGATGCCGTAGGGGTGTTACCCATTATTGAATCATTAGTGGATAAGGGAGTACCTCTGGGTACAGCTATTTCGTTTATGATGGCTGCCATTGGATTGTCTTTTCCAGAAGCTTTATTGCTTAAAAAAGTGATGAACAAACCCTTAATCATTGCATTTTTCTCTACCATAGGGATAGGGATGATTTTATCTGGGTTCTTTTTTAATCTCATTTTTTAGATACATGAAATCATTTCTTTCTTCTACAGGAGCTGTTTTGTTGGCCATAGTTTCTGGTACATGTTGCATCGGTCCGTTAATGGCTGTTGCAGGCATGGTAGGCGTTAGTGCCTCTCAACTCATTTGGTTAGCGAGCATCAAAAACTATTTGGTTTCCTTTAGTTTAATGGCCATTGGTTACAATCTCTACCGGGCGTATTTCCCTAAACAAAAAGTGGAGTGTTGTTCTATCAATGAAAATACGGAATGGCCAGAGTTAAACTCAAACGAGCAAAAAACAGTATCATTTTTTAAGTCAAAGCGATTTTTATGGGGCATTGCTATTTTGACCATTACTATTTTATTAATCCCATACATCCAGTAAAAAAAACACCATATGAAATTAAATAAAACAACGACCGTACTTTTAGTAAGTATCATTTTGTTTTCAGCAAACGTTTCCACCTATGCGAATCCAGTATTACAAGTTCAAACGTTTAAAAAACAAGAATTAACCAAACGAACGTACAAGCTTAAGAACTTCAAACAATCATGTTGTTACAACATGGTAGAGTTTATTCTTCAGGAATTAGAAGGATATGAAAAATCAGAACCTAATATGGAAAAACAAGAAATTACGGTTTGGTTTAATTCAGAAATAACTACGGAGAAAGAGATAATTGAGGCGATTAATAAAACGGGGTATACGGTTATTTCCAATATGAGTTAAAACAAAAAAGGTTCGGATGAAAAACATCCGAACCTTTTAATGAAGTTGAACTTCTTACTATTCCTTAATTACACGAATAATTGAAGAAGGTGAGTTATCAAGAGTTACTCGAATTAAATAAACTCCAGTTTCTCCAGTGATAGTTAACGATACCTTTTCTTTTCTTGAATAAGCATTGGCAGCAACTAGTTTACCAGTGATGTCAAAGACTTCTACATTAATATCATTATATTGTTTCCCTAGGTCTAAAGTAACCTCACCGTTAGTTGGATTTGGGAATACGCTAACTTGTGTAGAAATGATTTCTTTTACACCTGCAAGAACCACGATTTCACAATTTGAAGTATCCACACAGTTGTTTAAACTAGAAACTACGGCATAATTTCCTCCGGTAATTGGGGCAAAAGAAGAATCTATTTCTCCTGGTATTGCAGTATCTGCGTCACAATGAATCCATTGGTATGAATCAGCAAAGTTTGCGGTCAACACTTCATTAGCTAAAGTAATAATAGCTTCATGTGTGTTAATGGTAATATTGAAGGTCATTACTGAATCACAACCCATAGCGTTAGGAATGGTATCCATATAAGTGTTACTCATAGTCCATACTTTTCCACTTGGAGAAACTACGCTATCACAAGCCGTTTCATTAATGGTAGCAAATGACATGGTATTAACAGTCAAGTTTACAGTAATAATTGAGTCACAACCTAAGGCATTTGGAATGGTATCTACATAAGTGCTGGTAGAATCCCAAGTTAATCCGCTAGGAGAAATGTAACTGTCGCAAACAGTAGTATCAATAGTACTTGTTGTATTTGTATTAACCGTTAAGTTAATTGTAATAATAGAATCACAACCTGCTAAATTTGGAATGGTGTCCATGTAGGTATTAGATGTATTCCAAATTAGTCCACTTGGAGAAGTGTAGGTATTACAAGCCGTGGCAGAAATAGTGTTTGTGCTACTGTTGTTTACCGTAAGGTTAATAGTAATAATAGAATCACAACCCGCCATATTTGGAATGGTATCCATATAGGTGTTAGTAGAATCCCAAATTAACCCACTTGGAGAGGTATACGTATCACAAACCGTAGTAGTAATAGATCCAGTAGTGCTATTGTTTACCGTTAAATTCACAGTTATAATAGAATCACAACCAATGGTGTTTAAAATGGTATCCATATAAGTATTAGAAACCGTCCAAATTTTACCGCTTGGTGAAGTATAAGAATCACATGCGGTAGCAGAAATACTTCCTGTAGAACTATTGTTTACCGTTAAATTAATGGTAAGAATGGAGTCACAACCGTTTCCAGTAACTACCGTATCCATGTATGTGTTTGAAGAAGTCCAAACTTTTCCACTTGGAGAAGTATATGTATCACAAGCTGTAGGTGAAATGGTATGCGTAATAGGAGATACTGTTACGGTAAATGAACAGGTATTTGAGTCTACACCATTAGATGCCACAAATGTATTTGTAGTCACCCCAAATGGGAAAGTTGAACCAGAAGCAAGTCCAGTTGTTTGTGTAACGGTAGCAATTAAAGTATAATCTAAAATGATTTTTCCATGGCCAATGTTTACTCCAGAAGCCATACTGTCGTTGGCAAGGATAGGATCTAAGTAACCCGATCCACCACCGCCACCGCGACAATTTCCAGAGCCACCGCCACCGTACCAGCCACCGCCACCACCGTAGCCTTCACAGCCACAAGCAATAGAAGATCCACCAAAACCAAAACCTCCAGCTGCTGTAGGATTGTTAAAAATGGCACATGTACCAGAATCTGAGGCGTTTTGTTTACCGCCACCACCACCAGGGTTACTGGTTGTGTTTCTGTAGCCTTCGCCACCAACAAGACCTCCGCCAGCGCCACCAACAACATGTTGACCTGCCCAAAAACCTGCGCCACCAGCACCGCCAGCTACAATAATTCTATGAGTTAAGCTGTCGCCACCCATTCGGATATCAGTAGCTCCACCGCCACCAATTCCGGCACCTTCTCCGGTTCCTCCACCGTTGAAACCACCAGTTAAGGTTGTAGGTTGTTCTCCCACATAAAGAAATAAAGTGTCTCCTGGGGTTACGGGAATATCTCCTTGAGAATATCCTCCAAAATTATCGTTATTCACCCAGTTTGCTCCACCTTGAGCTCCATATAGTCTGGCCGAAACAGAAGTTACACCGGCCGGAATTACAAAATGTTGAACCGCACCCGTAAAGCTAAAGGTGTCATGTGATGAGGTAATGCAGGTATCAAGGGCCGTTGGAGTTGTATAATTTACAACGGCACCACAGACGCCTGGATTTCTGTTAACGGTTATGTTCGTTTCGCACGTATTTGTTAAACACTGTGCATAGGTCATTTGAACAATAAAAACCTGTAGTACTAGTAGTAATGATTTCTTCATTAGGTTTATTTATAAATTTTGCGCAAATTTACCCGACCCAATGGATTTACTGTTAAGTTTTTACTATTGTTTTTTTACCAATCCAGTGTGAATAAAAGTTAGAAGATTTAACGTAAAACATATGGTTGGTAAAATAAGTTGGGTATTATTGGATTCCCTTCAAAATTATACCCCTGTTTATCCGTAATTCCGGGTATCTATTGATACTATTGTAGGAAATTAAACTGCGTCAAATCTCAATTCCAGTACATGAAAACAACTACGTTGTCACCAGAAAGTGTTTTGCCCTTAACGTGCTCACGTACTGGAACCTTTTGTTATGGGTTTTGTACACCCTGTCGCAAGAAAAGAAGGTTTCTAGTCAGAGTATAGAGAATTGTATACCGATAATGGAGGTTTAAGTATAAATTTTAAAGAGGTTTTGTAATATTTATGTAAAAGTTACAAGCACTAAATTCCTTTTTGTTTTCCATTGTGAATTTAGTGCTACTTTTATATCCAACTTAAAAACTTACCAAAATGAAAAACTTGCTATACCTTACTTTTTTGTGCTTTTTATCTATTAATGCGTTTTCTCAAAGGGTTTTAACCAGAGGAGAAGTCTATGATTTTGAAATAGGGGATGAGTTTCATTATGAAGACCATGAATTGAGTTTTGATTACCCGCGTAGTGGCACAAAAATCAAGGTGATTGATAAATATTACTCTTCTAACACTGATACGGTGTATTACACCTTTGAAAATCAACGTGTGGAGCAAGAAGATCAATGGCCTAGGAATTATACATGGGGGAATGTTTATACCACGCAACAAAGTTTAGCGGATACATTTGCTCAATTACCCATTTTTGATTTAGATACTATTCCTACCCAAAACAGAACAGATTCGGCAGGGACCTACATTAATTTTTATAGTTATACAGTAGGAACTTTTGAGCCAGATGTTTATGGAGGAGCTTATGGGGAAGGAATAGGGGTAGTAAATGAGCTTTCTGCATCTCCAAGTATGTGGTCTATTTCTGGTCACTATTTAATTTACTATAAAAAGCAAAATAAAGAATGGGGTACCCCATGGGATGACATTGTGAGTGTAGAGGAAGAATTGGAATTAAATGAAGTTTCTATTTATCCCAATCCCTGTCAAACAGAATTGAATCTGTCTCTTATACACATCTCCGAGCCCACGAGACTCCTGAGCA
>CAJXPI010000171.1 GCA_913057875.1 uncultured Flavobacteriales bacterium | reverse complement strand
TCTACACAGAGTAGATCGTCGGCAGCGTCAGATGTGTATAAGAGACAGAGATTGGAGGAAAGAGTAAACTACGATTTAGAAATGATTCGTGAGCTGGGTTATTGTTCGGGTATTGAAAATTACTCGCGTTATTTTGATGGTAGAGCCCCAGGTTCTCGACCTTTCTGCCTACTGGATTATTTTCCAGACGACTATTTGATGCTGATCGATGAAAGTCACGTAACCGTTTCGCAAGTTAGAGCCATGTATGGTGGGGATAGATCAAGAAAAATGAACTTGGTTGAATATGGTTTTCGCTTACCATCTGCAATGGATAACCGCCCACTAAAATTTACGGAGTTTGAGAATATCCAAAGTCAAACTATCTATGTAAGTGCGACCCCGGCAGATTATGAATTACAGAAAACAGAAGGTGTTTATGTAGAACAAGTCATTCGACCAACAGGATTAATTGATCCAATTATTGAAATTCGTCCAGTAGGTACGCAAGTGGATGATTTACTGGAAGAAATAAGACAAAGACAAGGTACGGATGAACGTGTATTGGTGACCACTTTAACCAAACGCATGAGTGAGGAATTGACGAAATACCTCATCAAGAACAACGTTAAATGTAGATACATCCATAGTGAAGTGGACACTTTAGAACGTGTCGAAATATTAAGAGATTTACGGCTAGGGAAGTTTGATGTTTTGGTTGGAATTAACCTCCTGAGAGAAGGTCTTGATTTACCTGAAGTAAGTCTAGTTGCCATACTGGATGCCGATAAAGAAGGTTTCTTACGTTCTGAAACATCCATGACCCAAACGGCAGGTAGAGCGGCACGGAATGTCAAAGGAAAGGTAATTATGTATGCCGATAAAATTACCGGCTCTATGCAACGAACCATTGACACTACTAATCACCGAAGAGAAAAACAATTGGCGTATAACGAAAAACACGGAATAACTCCGATTCAAATTAAACGTTCTACCGATGCTATTATGAATCAAACTGCCGTAGCTAGTTACCAACCTTCTACTGCTGAGTCACATGCATACATAGAAAGTGAACGCGTTTCAGTAGCAGCAGATCCTGTTGCTCCTTACATGACGCATTCTCAATTAGAGAAAGCCATTACTAAAACTAAAAGTCAAATGCTTAAAGCATCTAAAGCGCTCGATTTTATTGAGGCGGCACGTTTACGTGACGAAATGAAAAATTACCAGACTCTTTTAGAAGAGATGGAAAAATAAACACCTATGAAATTACTTTTATCCATTATTTGTGGCTTCTTGCTTTTGGTTTCATGTCATTCTAAAAAAATCATTGAAAGCAAACCTGACCCCGTACCCAACGATGTTGAACTAACCGTGGATGAACCCAGAGATTCTACTTCCATTTTACCTATTCAATTGGACAAAAACGTTAACTTAACGGGTTTCCAGGACCCTTACACCATAGTAAATGCTGAAATTAAGGATGGTCTACTTTGGTTACAAACAAGCTACGGTGGAGGCTGCAGAGAACATGAATTTAAAATGGTTTTTAATGGAATTTATGTACCCAGACAAGATCAAGAAACGGATGTTTCAGAATTGGTAAGTTTGAAACTTGGACATAATGGAAATGGAGATGCTTGCAGAAGTATTGTTAGACAAAACATAAGATTTGATTTGAAACCGCTACAAAAAGAAGGTGTCAATAATCTAGTAATCCGTTTATCTAATTGGGACAGTGAGTTAGTTTACTCCTACTAGGATTTTGTTTTAAAATAACCACTTACAGCAATTCCAAATAAAAGGGTAATTCCCAGACCCATAAATAAAATACTGGAAGAGTATTCTACCAACGAATTCATAAAAAGCACACCATACCCTGCAATCATAAACAATACCATTACTAGGCAAATTTGTTCGGTTGTTATTTCTTCCTTTAGAAAATCCATTCTTGTTGATTTAAAACAAATAAAATATTCTCTTACATTTTACTACCTCACGGTTTACCATGATTTTCCAGTAAATTATTTAAGAGGTTTTAACCCAAGTCAACCATTAAAATTCACTAATATTGCCGCATGAAAAAAGGGAATTATTATACATTCTTAGGCTTTATTCTTATTGGTATTATTTGCCGATTGGTTTTTGAAACGTTTCAAATTGATTGGACCCACACTTGGGCTTATCTGTCGTTTTTGACCATCCTAGCTACGTATTACGGTATCTATTCTCAACGCCAAAACAGTACCGAAGAATTTGATCTCACCATGGACTTTAAAGGAGGGGCTCAAGGCGGATCAATCTTCGCCCTAGGATATGGAATTTTCACCTACATATTTTACAAATGGGTGCACCCGCATTTCTTAGAAATCTTTTTAAGTACTCGAAGACAAGATATTATTGACCGGTTGCAAGAAACCAAACAGAACGAGGAGACCATTCGTGCAGCCTTAGACAACTTTAACGCCTTCGCTGAATTAATTTATGTACCCGGAAACCTCGCCATTATCACCTTAACATCTTTGGTTTTCTTGTCTATTGTTTACGGATTAATTTTCGCTACAATTGCTAAATTTTTCCCAAAATTTGTGAATCAGTAGGCTATACTAATCTGATTCTCTACTTTCGAAAATTATAGGTGCTAGGAATAGAATTTCAGGTACCGTATATTTTAATGAATGAGTAGAAATTATCTTCGTTACATCATTATTGTGGCCACCACACTATTAATTGGGTTGGTCATCACGCAAGTTTCTTGGGTTAGAAAAGCCTATGTATTGGAACAGAAACAGTTTTCCTATGAAGTAAACCAGGTACTCCTAACTACCTTAAACAACTTACAAAAAGCGGATGGGGATAGTTCAATAATTCTAAATCCAGTAGTACAAGAAAAGCCAAATTTCTTTGTCGTAAAAACGCATTACGTATCAGATCCGTATCTAATCCAAAGCCTTCTAAAAATGGAATTTGAGCAATCTGCCATTCAAGAAGATTTCATTTTCAATATTTACGATTGCTTCTCTGACTCTGTAGTTTACTGCAAAAATGTAATTTACAATAAACCTGAAAATCCTAATCATGTTCCGCAATTAAAGTGGAATAAAGAGCAAGGCCATTATTTTAGCGTGTACTTTCCGGGCCATAGTAATGGTTTATTCTACCAAATGGAATTTTGGATTTATTCTTCCATTATCCTTATTGTAATCATTGCCTTTTTTGGATTCATTATTCAACAATTATTGAAACAACGAAGGGTAAATGAAATGAAAACCGATTTCATTAATAACATGACGCATGAGTTTAAAACGCCCCTTTCTACCATAGCCATTTCGGCAAACGCATTGAACAAACCCAATATCTTAGAAAGGCCGGATAAACTGAAAAGGTATGTGCAAATCATTCAATCAGAAAACACCCGACTTCAAGGACAGGTAGAACGGATTTTGCAAGCGGCTACCATTGAAAAAGAAAACGTAAGCATCAAAAAGCAGCCTATTAATGTTCACGATTTATTAGAACGAATTATTGAAGTTTTCAAGGTAAATATTGAGTCTAAAAAGGGAAATATAACCGTTGATTTAAATGCGAGTGATTTCACTGTTTTGGGAGATGAAGAACATTTAAAAAACATTTTTAGCAATTTACTGGACAACGCCATAAAGTATTCTCCAGATGAATTGGATGTAATCGTAAGCACCCAAAGTGCAAATGGTAAAATTGAAATTACTATTACCGATAAAGGATTAGGAATTGCTCCGGAAAACCAAACCCACATATTCGAGAAATTTTACCGTGTATCCACCGGTAATGTCCATAATGTAAAAGGTTTTGGAATTGGCCTGAATTATGTACATCTTTTGGTCCGTAAGCATGAAGGCAATATTTTTCTAAAAAGCGAATTAGGAAAAGGCTCTTCGTTTATACTCACTTTTAAAACCGTTTAGAATGAATTTCAATGCAGATATATCTATACTTTTAGTTGAAGATGATGAAAACTTAGGCTTCGTTACCCAAGAGGGATTAGAAGATAAAGGTTACCATGTGGTTTGGGCAAAAGATGGCGTAGAAGGCTACGAGCTTTTTCACGCATCTAGATTTAGCATTTGTTTAGTAGATGTGATGATGCCTAAAAAAGATGGATTCACTTTAGCTCAAGAAATTCGTAGTGTAGATAGCGAGGTTCCCATTTTCTTTCTAACCGCACGCTCGCAAGAAGACGATAAAATTCAAGGTTTGACTATTGGTGCGGATGATTACATTACCAAACCGTTTTCTATTGACGAATTAGATTTACGTATTAAGAATATTATTAATCGCGTCAATAAAAGCCAGTCGGATACCCAGAATAAAGATGTGTATTCATTAGGTAAATTCACTTTCAATTACCCAGAGCAAAGTTTAGTTACTGGAAAAGAAAGCAAGAAACTCACTAAAAAAGAGGCCGCACTTTTACGTTTATTATGCATTCATAAAGGAGAGGTATTGCAACGAAATTCTATTCTTCGAATTATTTGGGGTAGCGATGACTACTTTTTAGGTAGAAGTATGGATGTATTTATTACCAAGTTGAGAAAATACCTTTCGGAAGACGAAAAAATAAGTATCAGCAATATTCACGGAGTTGGGTTTAAACTAGAAGTGGGAGAATAATTTATTTTATTCTCTTTCTCTTATCTAAATACACACGTAAAATCTGATCAAACCCATCGGCAATATCGGCTTTTACAAAGTCAATCCCATATTGGGTACATTTCATTTTCACTTCACGTTCATGCGCCAAAGCACTTTCTTTAAAGTGATCTCTAATTTGCGTTGGGTTTAGCTTCAACTCTTCTTGGGTTTCTAGATCAATGAAGGTATGAGGTCTATTTTCATAGTCAAAATCAATTTCTTTTGATCTATCCGTCACATGAAAAACAACCACCTCATGCTTATTGTATTTTAAGTGTTGCAGAGCTCCAAAAAGTGCCTGTTGATCAGTTCCAATACCATCTAGCATATCACTAAACAACAACACCAAAGAACGTTGGTGAATACGGTCAGAAATTTCATGCAAGGCAGAAGCCACATTGGTTTGACTACCCTCAGGCTGACTTTCTAACAAGTGTTCTAAATGCGCGTATACTCGATTAAAATGAGAAGGACTCAATTTAGCCGGTAAGTGAACATCCACGTTATTCGAAAACAAACTTAATCCCACCGCATCACGCTGACTTTTGAAAAGATGAATTAAAGCCGCAGCACTATGCACTGAGAAGCTCATTTTATTTTCATCCGCCCCTACCGGAAAAAACATAGAAGAAGAATGGTCGATTACTATTTGACATCTCAAATTGGTTTCTTCCTCGTAACGTTTAATATAGTGCTTATCGGTTCTGGCAAATAATTTCCAGTCTATGTGTCTAGTAGAGTCGCCAGGATTGTAATGACGGTGTTCTGCAAACTCTACCGAAAACCCATGAAATGGACTTTTATGTAAACCTGTAATGAAACCTTCCACCACTTGACGGGCAAACCACTCCAGTTTAGAGAATTCACGAATATTTTGTTTACTTATTAAATCAGCCATTTACTGGATATATGTCCTGCGAATATACATGGATATTTTTTGAGTTTGTCAATTGTATCACTAAATTCACCACATGAAATCATTAAATAATTCCAAAACCAACGTATTCATTGGTTTTGTTTTTTCGCTATCCATAATTACTCTTGGCTCATGTAAAACCGAAGGTTGTACAGATCCAAAAGCCAAGAACTTTATGTATGAAGCCGACAAAGATGACGGATCTTGCGATTACGGTGGATGCACTGATCCAAACTCGTTAAATTTTGACCCGGACGCTCAATATGATGATGGTTCCTGTCAATACAATGGAGATATGCTCATTTTTAGTAGTCGTAATTTAACTTTTCCAAACTCTTTTATTTCGGTCCATGTTCGTGGAGAATATATTGGCGCATTATCTAGCTCTTGTGGAGCCTCTGTTATTACGTGTACCACAGGTTGTGCATCATTAAATTTCACAGAAAAACCCGAAGGTATTTACTCTCTCAAGTTTTATGAAATAAGCCAAACAAGTAGCACTACGTTTGATACTATTTATAAGAGTCAGCCAGAATCCTTCAAAGTTACTGGAGGTGAATGTAATACGTTTGTAATTCAATAAATCTCAAAAAAAAAATTAAAAAAAATCACTTTTTATTTCATTTCTCTATTGCTACATCAATAGGAAATCTTACATTTGCGCTCCCTTAAGGGAATAACGTTCTTCACAAGACAACAAGAGACGCTTCGATTCGGGTATCGAGCATCAAATCTCTGTCAAATGTGACTACACTTCGGGGTGTAGCGTAGCCCGGTTATCGCGCCTCGTTTGGGACGAGGAGGTCGCAGGTTCGAATCCTGCCACCCCGACA
>CAJXPI010000170.1 GCA_913057875.1 uncultured Flavobacteriales bacterium | reverse complement strand
CTCGTGGGCTGGAGATGTGTATAAGAGACAGCTTAGGAATAGTATATAACAGCTTATTTTCAATAAGTTCCCCATTCAAAAGCATTACATCCCCTTCTACATTAATAGAAGGTTTATTAATTTCAAAATCCTTATTGGTTGAAAAATTAAAATCCATTGAACAATGAAGATGACCCTGAATCTCTTTGTACGAAATAAAATCAAAATCAAAATTATTGTACATACGTAAAACCTCTCGAATATCAATATCTTGTGTAACCACATTCCCTCTTACACCAAATCCATTTGCCCATTCGCTGATATTAAGGTTTCCATAAACTACTCCATTGTATCCCTCATAATACGTATTATGAAGTTTTAGAGTACTGGGATAATACTCCACATCTGACCTTAATTCAGAATAAATAGTTTCTTCACTTTTAAAGGTACCTATCTCTACATGGCCGGTATATGCCAAAAATTGAGGTAAAACGTTGGGAGTTTTCAAATTCTTTTTCTCTTCACTTGAAACCCAGTCAGCCATAACAAAAGCCTCCGTTTTTACATCTCCAGTAATATCCAATCTCCTAGATTTTTTCAACACATAGTCTAACCAATTATGCAGTTTTGCATTTCCTGATGTCGGGGAATTTGCAATCAACGCTGAAAAATCTGAAATAAATACATTGGTGGGGTTCAATTTTATATTAGAATTTATAGCGTCAAAATCCGGCAATCCCTTTATCCTAATCATAACATTCTTGAGCTTCACATCTCCTTGACCTGTAATGGTTTTCACATCAGCTGGAGTGATCGAATCCACTTGATTAATTTTACCTTTAATAGAAATATCAAAATCTGCCATCCCGGTCATCCCAAAATTTTCACCTAAATCAGAAAGCTTAGAAATCTCAAACAAATCTGCGGTTCCTTTTACCTTCAGCGAATACTTTGGGTGATCCAAGTTTTTTAAAAACAAAGCACCTGTTACATTTCCTTCTTTAGTGGATAGGCTAAATGAGGTAACATCGATTAACGTACTTGAAGCACGTGCATCTCTTCCTAAATCAAAAGTTCCTTTTGCGGCCTGGATAACCACCTCTTCTCCTGTTTTCTTATAACTAAAATTGCCATTTGAAGCTTTAAACTCCCCAGAAATTGAAGGATGCTTTTCTTTGGGTAACCTCTTCAACTCTAGAAACACATCTAGATTGCCATTAAGCGTGTATTCTTGTAACACCTCTAAAAACTTTTCAGGCACCAAAGTCCGAACTTTACCCATTTCAAGGTTATTGGCATCAAAGGTATAATGGAATAAGTTGGGGTTAGATTTTCCCTTCACTTCAAATTTAAAATTTTCGCGAAGCGTCAAAAACCCACGACTTATCTGAAATGATTTCGAATCTAAATTCATTCCAATACCAATATCTACACTTGCTTTTTCGTTAGTAAGATACCATGTATTCTCAAGCTCCAACTGCTTTACTACAATGGTTCCGTACAAAGCCGCATCAATATGAGCATCAGTAAATGCACCTTTAGCAATGGCGTTTTTGAAAAAACATTTGTATCCGTCTGTGGTAGAAAAGTCTTTATATCCCACTTCAACATTATGGAGATGAACACTTTCTAAATCTAATAAGAAGCTGGATGAATCTTCTGGATTACTTTCAAAAATCAAGTAGTTCTCTTCTCCATTACTCGCTAGTTCAAGATTGAGAAACCCCTCGGTAGCTGAAATCTCACTTAGGGTGTAATTTCCATTGTATGCATCAAATATATTAAAAGACATTTCAAAAGATTGAAATGCAAATAAGGTATCGGGTTGCGTTGAATAGTTTTTGGATTCATATCCCACCGCATTATTCATAATAATAGAAGCTAGTGGAAAGTTTGAAATAAAAGAAAGCTTTATTTCTGAGACCTGAATTTCTGCATTCAAATGCTTGTTCAGCTCCAACTGAATAGAATGGGTTATTTTTTCTTGATATAAAAAACCAAAAACCACCAGAATTGAGAACAATAAAGCTCCAATAATGGTGGTATAAAGTATTAGTTTTTTTATGATTCGCATATAGCGATAACGGTACTAAAAGATTGTTAGTATTTAGTTACTCTTTAGCATTTTTAATGCACCAACTTCCAAAGGATCTAAGAAACGGAATTTACCTCTCCCTAATTTCTTTTTTGTAATACCCGCAAAAGAAATACGCTCTAAAGAAACTACACGGTAACCCATAGATTCAAAAATTCTACGAATTACACGGTTTTTACCTGAATGCAATTCCAAGCGTACGCTATCCCTTACCCCAGCTTTATAGTAGTCAGCCGCATCAGCTTTAATTACACCATCGGCCAATTCAATTCCTTCCGTAACTTTTTTCAGATCCTCCGTAGAAACCTCTTTATCTAATTTAACGTTATAGATTTTTGTAATTCCAAAAGATGGGTGCGTTAAGCGTGTAGCCATCTCACCGTCATTAGTTAAAATCAAAACACCAGTAGTATATCTATCTAATCTTCCAACTGGGTAAATACGTTCCTTGCACGCATTTTTAACAATATCAATAACGGTTCTTCGACCTTGAGGATCGTCTAAAGTGGTAATGGTATCTTTTGGTTTGTTAAGAACAACGTAAACCATACGTTCTGGCGAAAGTTCTTCTTCCGCAAGTTTTACCACATCCCCTTTTTGCACACGTGTACCCAATTTAGTAACTGGCTTTCCATTGATTGTTACAATTCCGGCTGCAATTAATTTGTCAGCCTCACGTCTAGAACAAATTCCTGAATTGGAAAGGTATTTATTTAAACGTTCGCCATTCTCCTCATTGAAAATACGTTCAATGCCCTGTGCTTTAGGAATAAATGATTGTTTTCTACGTGGCTTGTACCCTTCTTTTCGTAAATGGGTATACCCGTTTTTATCAATTTTAGTGTAGGATCTAGAATCGTCATCATTTGATGAACTTGAAGATCCATAAGAGTTTCCATCAACTCCAGCATCTTCGTTAAAATTTTGACTGATTCTTATTCTTCTTCTTTTTCCGGGTTGCGGAGTGTATTCGTTTTCTGTACTATTAAAATCGTCCCGACTCATAATTCAAAAATTTTATTATATGTTTTTCAGCCGGCAAAACTAAACCGAAAATCGGTATAATCACCAAACTTTGAACATATAGAGTTTTTATTAAGGATTTTTGACAAAAAGGCAACAATTTAAAATCAGCTAAGGTCTACCATTGAGGCGAAAAAGCATCTTCAATATGCCGAACTTCTTGTCCGTTTTTATTGACCAATATTCCAAAGATATCGAACCGTCCCTCTAAATCCAAATCATTTTCAATCATATAATGATTTGCCACTTTAATAATCCTTTTTTGTTTGGCTTTTGAAACTGCCTGTTCAGGCCTTCCCAAGTAATCACTTTCACGTGTTTTCACCTCCACAAAAACAATTATTTGATTGCATTGAGCGATGATATCTATTTCATCCCTTTTAAATCGGAAATTTCTTTCTAGAATTTGATATCCCTTTTGATTTAAATCCTTGACAGCAATTTCCTCTCCCAAATCACCTAATTCATTATGCTTGGCCATGAGCAACTTGTTTTAAAGAACTTTCAGTTTCCGAAACAATCATTTCGTATTCACACCCCAAAACCAAAGCTCGATTATCTAATTGATGTCCTGCCGGGAAGTCAAACAACACAGGATAGTCATACTCCGTTACCACATCTAAAATTATCTGCTCCGCAGGTATACCAAAAGTTTCTTCACAACTTTTTATATCGGTTAAACCTCCAATAACAAGACCAACAAGTCCTTCCAATTTCCCTGCCAAATGAAGAGTACGAATCATACGGTCCAATTTATAAGCGTATTCGGAAACCTCCTCCAAGAAGAGAATTTTCCCTGTCGTATCAATATCTAAAGAAGTTCCTATCAAACTTGAAAAAACAGCTAAATTACCGCCAACTAATTCCCCCCTTGACTCCCCTTTCCTATTTAATGCATGCACAGAAAGCGAATATTCTAAAAAAACACCAAATAATGCATTTCTCAACGTAATAATACTTTGGTCAGTTTCCTGTAACTTATCCAAATACAGCGGAGCCAAGGCATGTATTGAAGGAAACCCCAATTGACCGTGCAATAGATTATGGAAAACAGTAATATCACTAAACCCCACAAACCATTTTGGGTTATTTTTAAATTTCGAGAAATTAACCTTTGGGGCTATTCTTACACTTCCATACCCGCCCCGAGCAGTAATAATTGCTTTCGCAGTTGTATGATCTAACGCCCATTGCAAATCGGCTAATCTTTGTTCATCCGATCCGGAAAAATAATGATATTTACCCGTAGAGTTCTCCCCAATGTCCACACGCAAACCCCAACTTTCAAAAAGGGCTTTCGCTAGGTCAATATATTTGACATCAATAGCTTTTGCCGGGGTCACTAAAACAACGGTATCGCCTTTTTTCAATACGGAAATCTGATTCATTCAATTAAGATTTTAACCAAAGATATAAAGATAGATGTGCGTTTTAGGACAAGTTGGTCAATTTTATTTCTTCTATATCAAGCATAAAATAAGGCTATGTGAATAATAATCATCTGATTCTCAAAAAACTTTGCCTTTTTAAAAAAGATTGTACATTTGCAGCCCACTTTTGGAACGATAGTTTATTTGAACACATGACGAAATTAGAAGGATATCTGAAACAATTTGTTGTCCAGTTTTCCGGATTGAGTTTAGGGATTCATGAATATAAGTTCGAAGTTGTGGATTTGTTCTTTGAGCAGTATGCTATTGAAGATGTAGAAGGAGGTAACATTAATGTTGACTTTTCTTTAGAGAAAAGAGAAAACATGATGGAGCTTAATTTCAAAATGGCAGGTACATTAAAAACGGTTTGTGACCGATGTCTAGATCCCTTGGAAATAGATATTGATACCAATGATCAATTATTGATCAAATTCGGAGCTGAAACAAACAGTGATAATGAGGAACTACTAATATTAGGACCTGAAGCCTACCAAATTGATATTGCACCGCACATTTATGAATTCATCACCATTCAATTTCCGTTAAGGAAAGTGCATGATGATGAAGATTGTGATCCCGCGGTATTAGCGAAACTACAAGAGGCAATAGCAACTCCTGAAGATGACGATGACACTACTACCAATATGTGGGATGAATTGAAAAAATTAAAGTAAGAATTAAAGATTAAAACGAGATATTATGGCACATCCAAAGAGGAAAATTTCCAAAACTAGAAGAGACAAGAGAAGAACTCACATTAATGCTGAGATGCCTACTGTTGCTATTGATTCAACAACTGGACAACCTCACTTATATCACCGTGCACACTGGTTCGAGGGCAAACTTTACTATAAAGGTAAGGTGGTAATGGAAAAGGAAACTTTAGCCTAAGCACATCGTATTAAAAAAAGTTTTAAGACCAACAGTATTGTTGGTCTTTTTTTGTTTGGAGCAGCTTCATGTGTTATGCCTGCCTACCATTAAGTGGGTTTTCAACACCTAAATAGGCGCAAATAGGCATAAAAACATTTTGTACTTAAAGTGTTTTAAATACTTTCGCTCCTTACAATGCTTTATTATGAGCATTTAAACATCTTTTAAAATGAGCAAAATTACCGCAGCAATAACGGGTGTTCAAGGGTTCGTCCCGGAATACAAGTTGACCAACAAAGAGTTGGAAACCATGGTAGACACTACTGATGAGTGGATTACCACTAGAACGGGTATTAAAGAGCGTCACATATTAAAAGGTGAGAACCTAGGACCAAGTGATATGGCAGCTCCTGCTGTTATAGAATTAATGAAAAAAACAAAGACGAAACCTGAAGAGGTTGATTTGTTAATTTTCGCTACCGTAACTGCCGACATGATTTTTCCTGCGGCTGCCAATTTAACCATGCACAAAGCAGGTATTAAAAATGGATTTGGTTACGATATTAATGCCGCTTGTTCGGGTCTTTTATATTCGCTAGCTACCGCTTCAAAATTTATTGAGTCTGGACAATACAAAAAAGTGATTGTTTGTGGATTCGATAAAATGTCATCTATTATTGACTATACCGATCGTACCACCTGTGTAATTTTTGGAGATGGCGGAGGAGCTTTAATGCTAGAGCCAAATACAGATGGTTTAGGAATTCAAGATAGCATTTTGGAAAGTGATGGTTCTGGATGGAAACACTTACATCAAAAAGCAGGTGGATCAGCCATGCCTCCAACTCAACAAACCGTAGCAGACAATCTTCATTACGTTTACCAAGAAGGCCAACCTGTATTTAAATGGGCAGTTTCTAAAATGGCCGATGTATCAAGAGATATTATGGACCGTAATAATTTAAGTCCAGATGATGTAGCGTATCTCTGTCTCTTATACACATCTCCGAGCCCACGAGACTCCTGAGCATCTCGT
>CAJXPI010000169.1 GCA_913057875.1 uncultured Flavobacteriales bacterium | reverse complement strand
GGTTTAAGGTTTGGGTATAAAAAAATCCCAAGCTGAATAATCAACTTGGGGTTTACTAATTTCTTTAGTTCCGATCAATCAAAATCCGTTGTTAACTTAAATCTTAAAATTCTTCCATTACCTGAATCAGCTACATAAACGATTTCATTTAAATAGGCAACCGCTCTAGGTTTGTTGAATTGTGTGAGTTCAATTCCAGTCCCCCCAAAAGAAACACTTACATACTTAGTTGACCCCGTTCCTGGAGGTGGTTTAATTCCTTCTAGACCATTTAAGGTAAACTGATATAAAGAATCTTTAGCCTGATCTACCACGAAAATGTATCCAGTACCATCACCTGAAAGTGTGACATCTACCGGTTCGGTAAATTTACCTGGAGTAAAAATGGAGCCATCAGATAAAGTAGTATCAATGGCAATAATATCGTTAGGATTATATTCTACCCCAAAATCGGTTTCATTGTATTCAATAGAACGCACTTTATACAAATTGTCTGCACTTTGATCCATTGAAGTAAACACAAAGTTACGCGACATACTCGCACTAATTTGTGGCGGTTGTGCCGCAGATGTCATTCCGAAAGGTGTTTTAAAGAAATCTTTAAAAACCCCACCTCGGGTAGTCACACTTATTGGAGTAATATAGGTATCCTCTGCATTAAACAATAAAACAGCGTTATCTGGACCACCAAATTGGTTTACATTATTACTATTTCCAGTACGGGAAACGTAATACTCATTTTCACCTATAACGGCAATATCTTGCAAACGAACCGCCAAATCAGACGAAGAAAATGTATTCTTAAAATAGAACGGGTGCACAATTTCATTCACAATTTTGGCATTATTT
This sequence comes from uncultured Flavobacteriales bacterium, assembly GCA_913057875.1. Classification (GTDB taxonomy): domain Bacteria; phylum Bacteroidota; class Bacteroidia; order Flavobacteriales_G; family Salibacteraceae; genus CAJXZP01. The sequence continues at coordinate 5,647 of CAJXPI010000169.1, read as the reverse complement.
AATCCGTAACCAAAAATTCCTTGTAAATCAATTCTGTAAATACAAGAAAAGGTATAGTTAAAATTATTGATCACCGTATCTTTTGTACCCATTGCCAATAAGTTCAACTGACGGTCTTGCACCACAGAAACTACTCCAGGTACTGGAAAGCTATATAATTCACGACCACTTTGATCCATACCAATAATGGCTTCACGCCCATTATCTGCTACGTAAATAAGATCATCAAATCCAGCAAGCACATCTGTAGGATTTACAAATTGATCTAATACCGGTTGAATGGGTACGTAGGCAATTGGCTTGTTTTGAAAATCAGGAATATCAATAAAACTCACATCCGTTTTCTCGCCAAAAAAACCATCACATCCGGCAGCGAAAGCGCCCAATGCAATTAAACTCGCGATAAATAAAACTCTTTTCATACTACTCGCGTTTGTCGTTATTAATAGTAAATGATAATCCTAAAGATTGTTGATACCCTAAATGATTGGTAGGCACCGCTGCATAATCAATCATCAATTTATGTGAGCCAATATGGGTACGAACTCCAGCTCCAAAAACTGGCCAATTGTGACCAAGTACGTTGATTTTATATCCACCACGGAAATAAAACAATTTCAAGTACTCAAACTCTAAACCTAGTCTGAAATTCTCTGCGTTATCAGATGGATGCTGCAACTCAAAATCGAAAGTTAACGAGTGGTGTTCCTTTTCATACGCCAACATAGAGAATCCTAATCGGAACACGGAAGCAGAAACATAATTTTCTAAAGCCACTCCATTACGATTGAAATCTACCTCTAAGTAATCCCCTTGCAAGGTAGAGTTACCACCGAAATTCTGAAGCATCACCGCAAAGGAAAGGTTTCTCCAATCCGTTTGATAGGCAAACCCAAGGTCTAATGTAAAGGTGTTGTTTTTGTATTCGGCTAGTTGTTCGTTAATATAACGAACGGTGGTTCCAAACGTAAACATGTCTGACAAACGTTTCGAATAACTCAATCCAATACCCACCGTACTTGCATGTACTTTTTGTCCGGTTCCATCGGGTTGAAACTCAGTACGAACATCCATTTCACCTGAATTCAAGAAGTTGACCGAAACACCAATAGCTCCGGTGTTGTTATTAGGCATCACCATTGAGAAAAACCCCTGATGCACTCCTGCCCCTACCAAATAACTTGAATATGTAGCATTTAAACCCGTAACATCGGCCGCAAATGCGGGATTCGAAAAAGTGGCATAACCTTCTGTATTTACCGCAACACTAGCTCCTCCAAGAGCTGCGGAACGTGGATTCATGTCATTTTTCAAAAAACTGAATGTAGCCAAACCTGCTCTTTGTCCACCTAAATTAGGAATGATTTGAGCCTGAAGCTGAATTACCGAAAATCCTAGCGCCCCAATTAATATGTAAAGTGACTTTCTCATTAGAATTTAAAGCTTATACCGTATAAAAATTGTGTTGGAGCTAGATATCTGGCCGGATCATCAGGAAGTGCTCCTGATTCTTCTGGACCTAAGTAACGTACATCTCTATACTGAGAAGTAACATCATCACCTGGCTCATATCCCCTACCCGTAATGGCATTTACCGTTTGGGCGTTTTTATTATTGAAAAGGTTTCGAATCTCAAAACTGAAAATCACACCTGTTTTCTTGTTCTTTTTCATGGATACCTGATAAGACAACTTCAAATCAGCATTAAACCAAGCCTTACCGTTTTCACCTAAGTAATTGGATAAATCAGCTTCATAAAGTGGTCTACCTAAATCATTTGTACCCACACGCACCTGAGGGGTATATCTATAACCAGAAGAATAACGCATGGTAGTAAATGCCGTAAACCCTTGTAAGAATTTAATACTCGAATCCGGCTTAAAGATTAAGTTCCATTTAATATCCCAAGGTCTATCCCAAGCTAAGAATTGCTCTTTGGTAAGCGAAACCTCTCCATTTTGCTCAATCTGTAATCCAGACTCACGAGCCGAATTAGATTTACCACGAGCCACTTGGTAGGCCACATTGAACGTTGTTCTAAAATGCCTACCAATTCTCCAGAAAACGCTAGCCTCAACTCCGTAAATACGGGCGTAATCTTGATTTATGTACATGGACTTAGTTACTGGACGTCCTGTAGGATCATTCACAATTACTTTTCTAGATACGATATAATCAAAACGGTTATTGTTAAATGCCGCTAACGAGAAAGCTAAATCTTTCGTTAATTGCGACTTCATACCTAACTCGTAATTCACACTTACCTCTGGATTTAGATTTGGATTACCCAAACTACTTAAGAAAGAGTTTTGTTGGTAACGGTAATCTAACCCTTGATACACAAAACGTGGATGCGGTAAACGCATAAAGTGACCGTAGTTAAAGTACAACACATTATTGTCTGTTACTGGGAATGAAACATTAATTTTTGGTAGTAATCGAGCTTTAAATCGCTTACCAAACATTCCAAAAGTCTCATCCATGTAATCTTGTCTAATTTGATCTACTACCGGAGAATTAGGATCTGCAACTACATCATCAATGTATGTGCCTTGCGACCAATAATTCATACGTAATCCAATAGTGGCTACAATACCTTTATAGGTAATTACATCTTGTCCGTAAATTGCTCCATTACTAGGTTTTACATTCCAGATATCACTAGAGACCCCAACGCTAGTTGATGGCGTAGTCAAAGTGTCGTTAATTACAATTGGGGCACCTACCCACGGTTTGTAAACGTCCGTCCATTGGTATTCTTGAAAATGATGTTCAAAACCAAAACTAAAACGGTGCGTTTTATTATCTGGGTAATACCCTATTTTAGCTTTAATGGTATAATCTTGAACATAATGATCGTGCCAAGTCCCTGTAATTCCACCATTATTGTATAACCATGGTCCAGGTTGGGTATAAACCACTGGGTCTCCTGGATTAAAAATCCCAACAGGGTCCGTCACAATATCATCTTCATCTAAAATTTTATCAACCGTTTCGGTTCTAAAAGGCCTCCCATTAGCATCTGCACGTAAGTTGGTAAACAGTCTACCCACTGCCGCATTCACGCTCCAATTGTTATTAAAGAAGTGATTAAAGTTCAATACCGTTAAATTGGATTGTTGCGAATACGTTGTCGCATTATCTAAATTCAAACTTCTTTGGTACTGAAAACCAGGCGCAAGCACCTGATCGAACCCTACAATTTGTAGGGTACGTGTATTTTGATTGATTTTTAGGTTGTGCTGATTGGTTAAGAAAATCTTTGTTCCTGGTTTTAGCTCATACGATAACTTTATGGTATTTGAATACGCGTTGTTATAACGAGGCGCCCAAATAGAGTCATTTGAAGGCAATAAAGAGCTGTGTAATTGGTTTGCCGTAGCCCCAAAATAATCATCGGTAAGAGTGGCATCAAGAGCAAAGAAATATCTTAATTTCTTTTTTGTACCCGGAATAGCCCCTCCTAAATTCAAGTTTACAATATCTGTATTCCAAGCATGAGCAGCGTCTTTATCAAAACCAAGGTTGTCTCGCTGCCAAGAACCTCCAATTTGAAATTTGTCGCCACCTTCTCTAATCTTAGTGGAAATAACTCCAGCCATCCCTCCACTTTGATCTGCTCCAGAACCACCTGTAGTAATTTGAATATCTTGAATAGAGGATGAAGACACATTTACACCTGAACCTGAACCTGCTAATGGATCTTCAACCGAAATACCATCTACTACGTATTGGGTTTCATATACACGCCCTCCACGAATAGAAATTCCATCCGTAGTTTTGTTCACACCCGCCTGCATAGAAGCAACTTCATTCACATCACGGGCATTCATTTCCGAAAGTGCCTCTTGTGAAATCTTTACTTCAGAAGAGCCTGATTCTAAATCAATTAAGTTTTTCTCACCCACAATCTCCACCGCTTGCAGAGTTTGCGAACGTAACATCAAGGTTGAATTTAAAGTAGTGGTTTTTCCTTTTTCTATACGGATACCATTGTAGATTTTATCCGCATATCCAATAAAACTAACCTTGATAGAGTAATCTCCTTTTTTTATATCGGGAATGGTATATTTCCCATCAATATCGGTTGCAGCTCCTTTATAAGTTCCTACAATCATAACGGTAGCACCAATAAGTGTTTCCTTTGTCGTTTCATCTGTAATTACTCCAGATAAAGTGCCTTGCCCTAACACAGGTACACTCATCAAAAAGCTCAAAAACAGAGAAAGCCCTGCAATTATTTTACCAGTTAAAGTCATTGTTTAGTATCTGATCAAATAAAGTTTGTAATTCAGTTGGATTTTGATTCAATTCATATAATTGAACTGAAAAAAAGTATTGGTAGTAATTATTATTGCCATCTTTTCTACGGGCTCCTACCGTCTTTGGCCCGACCCATCCGCCTAAGGCAGTCAAATTAGCCGCATAAGACTCCTCCGCACCAATGGACATATAAAAAGGAGTTAATCCAGTTATGGTTAAAGACGGTTCTAAATCGGGATAGTTAGCACCAATCATAGAAACCACAGAACTATCTGGATATAAACGAGCCTGGCCGGAAGAGGAAGATAGACTATCAATTGGGAACACACTCGACACTCCTGATATATCTTGACCTTTGGTAAAGGCAGTTGACACAATTGACTTACCACCATTATTACTGAATACTTGAATAGATGGCGCAGCAAATTCTAAGAGAGCATCTTTCCTTCCGGTCACCGAGTTTGTGAAAATGGTAACATCTGAAGTCATAATAACTTCATCATAATTTTCTAGTAATAAGTCAAAAGTAGGAGACCAGAATCCGGGCTGATATTTTCCATTATCAGCGTAATAGTCTAGAAAATCATAACCTGTCACCACCGGTTTTATAGCTTGATGATATACATCAGTAGCAGGATTAGGAAGTCCCGAAACATATAAAATATCCGAGGTTTTTGGTTTCACAAAAAGCGTTTCTGAGGTATCAGGAGAACTTTCCGCATCGGCAAAATCTACGACCTTTAAATAGAAGCTATTGGTATCACCCAGGGTCAAACCTTTAAGTGTTGTGCTTAAGGGTAATTGATTAGTCCCATAAAAAACATTGGCTTCTACTGCTCCCGTTTGGGTAACATTAGTTGGAACGATCGAAATCATAGGTTCGGTAACGGATATTTCCAACCAGTCACCTTGGTTGGCTTTTAAATAGGCTTTAACAATTGTTTCATCCCCATCAACATCGGTTGCTGACCAAGTAAAAGTGGTCACAATATTAGTGGTATCCTGTGGAAAACCATTTACATCAAAAGATACCACAGGAGGTGTATTTTTTAATGGTACATTCAAGTACGCTGGTGAAGGATCTTTGACCCCTTCATTGTCAATAGCTCTTACGTAAAAGCTAATATCTGTGGTGTCTGAACCGGCATTCAAGGTAAAACTAAACACACTATCGTTGGCGGTTGTTGTTACCCAGTTTTGATTATCTAAAGAAATTTCGAACGAAGTTACATAGCCGTCTACATCGGTACCAAACCAACTCAAGAATACGACACTATTAAGTCGATTATCTCCTTCCAAGTTAATACTTTCCGGTGTAACTACGGTATCTGGAGCCTGTCTCTTATACACATCTGACGCTGCCGACGATCTACTCTGTGTAGAT
>CAJXPI010000168.1 GCA_913057875.1 uncultured Flavobacteriales bacterium | reverse complement strand
CTACACAGAGTAGATCGTCGGCAGCGTCAGATGTGTATAAGAGACAGGTTAAGAACCTTTAAAAACACATCAAATTAAGTTTCACCTAACCCTATCCATTCAGGTTTTAATGTTAATTTTGTGCCCCGTAAATAAACATACGTTTTAAGACGAAATTCATGCCGGGGAAGTGTAAATACATCTTTGTTACGGGAGGCGTAACATCATCATTAGGAAAAGGAATTATATCAGCTTCATTAGGGAAGCTTCTTCAATCAAGAGGATATAGAGTTACCATCCAAAAATTCGATCCATACATCAACGTAGATCCAGGAACATTAAATCCATACGAGCATGGAGAATGTTACGTAACAGATGATGGTGCTGAAACCGATTTGGATTTAGGTCACTATGAAAGATTCATAAGCACACCTACTTCACAAGCAAACAATGTGACCACTGGCAGAATTTACCAAAACGTTATTCAAAAAGAACGAAGAGGTGATTATTTAGGTAAAACGGTACAAGTGGTTCCTCACATTACCAACGAAATCAAACAAGGGTTCAAAACTTTGGGCGAATCTGGTAAATACGATTTTGTAATTACTGAAATTGGCGGAACTATTGGGGATATTGAGTCTCAACCGTATGTGGAGGCTATGCGTCAATTCCGTTGGGAATTAGGAGAAGGTCGTAGTTTAGGCATCCACTTAACCCTGGTTCCTTACTTAAAAACAACTGGAGAATTAAAAACGAAGCCCACACAGCACTCTGTTAAAGAATTATTATCATTAGGAGTTCAACCAGATATTTTAGTTTGTAGAACAGAGCATAACCTAAATGATGATGTAAAAAGAAAAATCGCATTATTCTGTAACATCAAGTTTGAATCGGTAATTGAATCTATTGATGCCGATACCATTTATGATGTACCCTTATTGATGCAAGATCAGAAGTTAGATCAAGTTGTTTTAAAACATTTGGATTTACCTATTGGAGAAGATCCAGAATTAAAAACTTGGAAAGAATTCTTACAACATGTAAAACACCCTACCAGCGAAATTGAAATTGCATTGGTTGGAAAGTACATTGAACTAAAGGATTCTTATAAATCCATTTTAGAGGCATTTAACCACGGAGGAGCAAGCAATTCATGTAAGGTAAATATTCGTTGGATACATGCAGAGGACATGAGTGCCGAAACCGCACCAAAATTATTCAAAGGTGTAAACGGGGTCTTAGTTGCTCCAGGTTTTGGCGAAAGAGGAATAGAAGGTAAAATTGCAGCTATCCAATACGTACGTGAAAACAACATTCCATTCTTGGGTATTTGTCTAGGAATGCAATGTGCCGTTATCGAATATGGAAGAAATGTATTGAATTTAGATCACTGTCACTCTGCGGAGTTCTCTCCCAAAGCATCTAACAAAGTAATTGACTTAATGGAAGACCAGAAGAACGTTAGCAACCTTGGAGGTACAATGCGTTTAGGTTCTTACGACTGTAAATTAAAAGAAGACTCTATTGCACTTCGTGCATACAGAAGCACAGATATTAACGAAAGACACCGTCACCGTTTCGAATTTAACTCTGATTATTTAGAAACATATGAAAAGGCTGGAATGATTGCTACTGGATTTAATCCCAGCTCTGATTTGGTGGAAATAGTTGAAGTACCTAACCATCCTTGGTTTGTGGGAGTCCAGTTCCACCCAGAATACAAGAGTACTGTGGCAAACCCACACCCGCTATTTATTGAATTTGTAAAAGCTGTTATGCAGCACTCAAAAAACTAGAATGGATAAAAAAGGAATAACCGGGCTGCTATTAATCATGGCCATCCTATTTGCTTGGCAGTATATGAATCAGCCAAGTCCTGAAGAATTAGCTGAAATGAAGGCTAAAGCGCAACAGGAGGAGGCTCAATTAGCACAAGCAAATACTTCAGAAGAAACAAAAGTTATTGCTCCAACCGAAGAGTTTGTAGAAATTAAGTCGCTTGGAACAGACTCTGCGAGCTTGAGTAAAAAAGACTCATTAGAGAGTGTTGCCTTAGTTTCTAAATACGGAACACTTGCATCCAGTGCTCGGGGAACCCAAGAGTACACCACAATTTCAACTCCTATAATTACTGCCGTTTTTAGTAATAAAGGGGGACGTATGGTATCTGTTGAATTGAATAATTACCATACGTATGATAGCCTACCGTTGTTGTTATTTACGGAAGACTCAACAATGTTAGATTTCCAATTCAACTATGAAAACAGAGCGTTAAAAGCTTCTGATTTCTATTTTGATGTAGAGGTAATTGAACCAACAGCAGAAACCGCTTCAACAGTTATTATATACCGCGCATACGCAGGCTCTAATGCCAAGTACATTGAACAACGTTATACGTTATTCCCCGATGAGTATATGTCAAAATATGCGATCAATTTTGTTGGGATGAATGATGTGGTAGCTGAAAATAACAACAGCATTTTGATGGATTGGAACATGCGCGCCTTGAATAAGGAAAAAGGCATGGATTTGCAACGTCAAAAAACAACGTTATTTTTCAGAACTAGCGATGGCGATACCGATTATTTATCAGAAGGGAGAGATGACGAGGAGACGCTAGAGCTAAATGGCCAATGGATTTCATTTAAACAACAGTTTTTCTCAGTTGCACTGGTTAGTAACAATAGCTTCAAGGCAAATACTACTACTTTAACAACCAAAAAGTTAAACTCTAAGGATTATGTAGCCCAATTATCGGCTAAAATGGATGCTGAATTAAACAACGGTGGAATTGCCATGGACATGTATTTAGGTCCTAACGGCTATTCTATGTTAAAGAAGTATGACATTGATTTAGACCATCAAATTGATTTAGGATGGGGAATATTTGGATGGGTCAACCGTTTCATTGTTATTCCTGTATTTAATGTGTTGGATGGTACTGGAATTTCTTACGGAATCATTATTTTGATTTTAACAATTTTCATCAAATTGTTGTTATCTCCAATTACCTACAAAACGTATTTGAGTAGTGCCAAAATGAAGGTTCTAAAACCTGAAATTGAGGAAATCAACAAAAAGTACAAGGATGGCGACAACATGAAGAAACAACAAGCCATGATGGACCTGTATAAGCAAACAGGTGTAAATCCAATGGCCGGATGTATTCCAATGTTGATTCAGATGCCAATTCTTTATGCCATGTTTAGATTCTTCCCTGCGGCATTAGAATTACGTCAAAAGCCATTTTTATGGGCTGATGATTTAAGTGCCTACGATTCTATTTTTGACCTCGGGTTTGCCATCCCATTTTATGGTGATCATATTTCTGGTTTCACTTTATTGATGGCTATTTCTATGGTTTTCTATACCCGTAACAACTCGCAAATGAGTATGGGTGGAGGAATGGGCGGAGCTCAAGAACAACAGATGAAAATCATGATGTGGATGATGCCTATTATGATGGCGGTTTTCTTGAATAGCTTTGCTGCTGGTTTAACCCTTTATTATTTCACTTCGAACATGGTAACCATGGCTCAGCAATATGTAATTAAAACCTTCATTATTGATGAGGATAAAATTCATGCTAAGCTTCAAGCAAACAAAACCAATCCGAAGAAGAAAAAAGGAATGTTTGCTAAGCAATTAGAAAAAATGACAGAAGCCCAACAAGAGGCTCAAAACCGTCAAGCAAGAAGAAGAAATAAGTAATGAGACTTTTATCAACTTCATTTATCATACTGATATTTTTCATGGGGTGCAGTGCACAAAAAGGCATTGCACCTCCTGATGAAGCTACTTCTCAAAACATCACTAAACTTACCGACTCTACTTTAGTCATATCATTTGAGCAAACGGCCTGTTACGGTTCCTGCCCTGTTCACAAAATAGAAATTCTTCATAATGGCTCAGCCACCTACCATGGCGAACGTAACGTGGCTCAAATTGGTGATTATTACGCAACCGTTTCGAGTACGGATATTCAAACCGTTTATGCGAAAGCTGAAGAATTAGGTTTTTTTAGTCTAAAGCCTGAATACACTTCCAACATCACTGATTTACCTACAACACTTATTACAATAACCTCACCTACGAAATCGCATAGCGTCAAGGCTTACGGACCTATTCCTCAAAAACTTCAGGACTTTATTGCTTTTTTAGGTAACCACTATCAAAAAGTCGTTTGGACTAAAAAATAAAAAAGACCAAATCTAAAATTAGACATCGCCTTTTTTGCTCTTGCTATTCTTTTAGTACTTACCGAAGTAAATTCACCTTTCCAGTAGCACCATATTTTCTACCGGTATGCAATCTTAAGGAGTAATAATACGTATACAATCCTATAGGAAGTTCTTCTCCCTCATTTAAGGCTCTACCATTCCAACCTTCATCTCTTGATTGACCCTGGTAAACAATTCCTCCCCAACGGTCATAAATGGTTAATTCAAAGTCTTCTTTCTTTACCCCTTTTCCTACCATCTTAAACACATCATTGTTGCCATCCCCATTTGGTGTAAAAGCAGATGGAAAGTAATAGGTGGTTACCTCAAATACCTCTAAATCAGTATCAGTAGAGTCTAAACAACCAAATTCATTTGCTACTACCAGTTTAATATTGAAAGTTCCCTCGGCAGGGAATTGTTTTGAAAACTTTTCACTAGAATCTATTAGATTACCGTTACTGTACCATTTCCAAACATCAGCCCCTGTGCTTTCATCCCAAAAATCCACGTAGCTCTCAATCACATCTGGAGAATGAGAGTCGAAGTCGAAATCAGCAATTGGTCTTGGCAACACACTAACCAAACAAGGGTAATTCTTGCTAGATACACACCCATGCTTGGTGATAATTTTGGCAGTTACATCAAAACAACCATTATCATCTAAATCCTTGTACAAAGTATCCAACCCATTTACAGGATCAAAACCTTCACCAAAGTCTAAGAAATATTCAAAATCGATATTTAGAGTATCCCATGCAAACTGAAAGGTTGCCGGATCACAATTTTGATTAGTATCTACCAAAAGTTCATATCCATAAAAATCACCAAACTCTAGGTTAATGGTTCCAATTCCAGGAGTGGTTAAACATTCATCTGTAACGGTTACATTATAAACTGTTGACGCTGTTGGAAGGTCATTTTGAAATTGGCCAAAACCAAGTCCATTATCCCATTCATAGGTGTAAGTTCCTATTCCTCCTTCTGCATTGGCATGCATATAATAACGTTCTCCTTTACAAATGGTATCCCATTCCATTACATCCACAGAAATAGCTGGGTAACCGCCTACTTGGACCCAAATAGAATCTGCGATGGCCGTAGATCCACACCCATCTGTAACCGTAATAAAAAAATACTGGGAAGCAGTTCCTATTAGAGTAGCAGATGCGCTAGTACCCAAAGAACCCGACCAAGCATATGAATAATTTTGATCACCTCCAATTACATTTGCCGTTAAGGTCAATTCCTCCACCGGACAAATGGTATCAATAGGTGAAAAGCTCACCGACAATGGAGACCTAACCCATACCGTTAGAACGGCAGAATCAGCAGGACAACCATGGGCATCTGACACCTTAACTGAAAAAGAAGTATGACTCGTTGGACTCACATCTTCCGAACTAACAGCTCCAAATCCAGTACCCCAATCAAATGAATAAGGTAGTGTCCCTCCTGAAGCACTTCCAGTTAGGGTGGTTGTATTGGATACACAAATGGTATCATCTAAAGCAGAAAGACTAGCGCTAATAGGATCCGGTTCGGTAACCATAAAACTTGAGGTATCCACACATCCATTTGCATCGGAAACCTCAAGGCTGCCCGCCCCAACACATAACGTTTGAATAGCTGCTAAGGTATCCCCATTACTCCATTCAAAAGAATACGGTTGTGTTCCATTAAAAACAATAGCCATAGCATCTGCATCACACCCCACCCCATAACAACTTGTTTTTCGCGAACCCGTAATAACAACTTGCATAGGTTTAATAGACTTAACATTTACGGGCCATAAACTTTGACATCCATTTCCATCAATAATTTGCACCGTGTAAATCCCATTTGCAAGACCACCCAAAGAGTCATTACCCGAGGTATTCAAATTTGAATGTACCACATTTCCACTACCATCAGTCCAAACAAAACTCCAAGGTTTCGGAATTTGATTCGAATCAGGTACCGAAATTATGCTACCATCCCTTCTACCAGTACATGTTACTTTATTTATTGTAAAAACTGGACGCTGTGGAACGTAGCAAACTGGATCACATTTATCTCTAACAAAAAAAGAAAAAGTAGAATCATGGGCACAACCAAAACTGTCAAGCACCGTAATGGTATAACTATAAGTAGCGCTGTCCAAAAGCGGAACAATAGCTAGGGAATCCATACTTCTATGCACTGTGCCAACAGAACTATTTGGGTTAGTGGAAGTATTAGAAATCACAATTGAGTCAATTCCTGGAGTATAGGAACTGTCTCTTATACACATCTGACGCTGCCGACGATCTACTCTGTGT
>CAJXPI010000167.1 GCA_913057875.1 uncultured Flavobacteriales bacterium | reverse complement strand
CGAGATGCTCAGGAGTCTCGTGGGCTCGGAGATGTGTATAAGAGACAGCCACTACACCCATTCTCAATTTATCGGTAACTTTTATTATTCCCGAACTATATAGAAACAACATTAAAAACAACACCCCAATGGTTAGCGTAATGGCCTGAATGACCACATCTCCTGTTCCGGTTTGCTGGGCAATTAATAAAGAAATACCACCTAAAAACAACCCTTCCAAAACGGCATAAATTGGCGCAGAAATAGGAGCTGAAGCAGGTTTGAAAATGGTAATCATAGCGGTAATAAAACCGCCAATACCTCCTATAATAAGCCAAATGGTACTTGGGTTAGTCCAAGAGTAATAAGCCCCGCCAAAAACCAAAAGTGTTAACAGTAATGTTTTTTGTATCGTACCAGCAACGGTCATGACTTGACTATCATCTAAAGTAGATGCTGCTTTTTCAAACGACTTCTTGTTTAATATTGGATTTGAAGATTCTCTCATGGTAAAAAAATTAGGCTACAAAATTGGGTAAATACTTTCAATAAATACCTGCTCCCAATCATTAATAAATGTTAACCATAAAATGTAATTTTCATGACATCCATGCTCTCATCTCCAAGGAGATAATAGTATTATTGCAGTCTTTAAGAAAAATGGGCATGCAAGTATTTAAATTTGGCGGAGCATCTGTTAAGAATGCAGAGGCAGTTAGAAATGTGACAACAGTTCTCAACATGTATAAGCGACAACCATTAGTTGTTGTTATTTCTGCCATGGGTAAATCAACCAATGCTTTGGAAGCAATACATCATTCTATCATTACCAATGACGGCAAATTAGATTCTCATATTGAAACCTTTAATAAATTCCACGATGAAATTATTGACGAACTATTTCAATTAGATCGTCCCTGGTTAAAGGAGCATATTAGTAACTTATTCAAAGAGGTCAAAGCGTTATCTGGCAAAGAGTTTACCGGAAACCCAGATCAATTGTATGACCATGTAGTTTCAATTGGAGAGTTATCCAGTACATTAATTATTGACAACCATTTAAAGTGTAGTGGCGTAAATTCTATTTGGGTAGATGCCAGGACTTTGGTGAAAACGGACAGCAATTATAAGGAAGGAAGAATTGACTGGGAGGAAACCGAAAGACTAATGAAAGCCCAATTAATGCCTAACGTTTCTGAAAACAGTGTTATTATTACTCAAGGCTTTATTGGTTCAGATTCCAATAACACCACCACTACCTTGGGTAGAGAAGGATCTGATTATTCGGCAGCCATTTTTGCATATTGTTTAAACGCGGATAACATGACTATCTGGAAAGATGTTCCAGGAGTGCTAAATGCAGACCCTCGTAAATACTCCAATGCGGTAAAATTGGACGAAGTATCTTATACCGAAGCCATTGAATTAGCGTATTATGGGGCTTCGGTTATTCACCCAAGAACCATCCAACCTCTGCAAAGAAAGAACATTAAAATGTGGGTGAATTCTTTTGTTAACCCAAAAGCAACGGGCACCTTGATTAGTCAGGATGCCACCACAAATACCAATATCCCTTCCTATATTAATCAAAATGGACAATGGCTTATAACCATTGCTACTCGTGATTTTTCATTTATTGTAGAAGAACATTTAAGTCAAATATTTGACTTATTTTCCAAGCACAAAGTAAAGATTGACATTATGCAGAACTCGGCTATTTATTTTACGGTGGCGGTGCATAATTTAGAATGGCGATTATTGGCTTTAATTGACGACTTAAAAGAAATCTTTAACGTAAAATACAATACGGATGCGGAGCTTATAACCATTAGACATTACAACGATTCCATTATTAAAGAATTAGTAACGGATCGCGTGGTTTATATGGAGCAAAAAACACGCGAAACCTATCGTGTTTTATTAGGGGAAAAGGAAGATTAATCGTTTTCCTACTCATCAAATACCCTAAATTTGGTGACTAATATATTTTTATGAGATCGGTAATTCAACGGGTATCTAAGGCCCAAGTAGTGGTTAACCAAAAAGTGGTTGGTGAAATTAACCAAGGCTACATGCTTTTACTTGGCATAGAAGAAGCCGATACTATTAAAGATTTGGAGTGGCTGGCAAACAAAGTGGTTAAAATGCGTGTTTTTAGCGATGAAGAAGGCAAAATGAATCTGGACATTAAGGATGTTAAAGGAAACATTTTAGTAATTAGTCAATTTACATTACACGCCAAAACAAAAAAGGGAAATAGACCTTCTTACATCAAAGCGGCACGACCAGATCACGCACAAAATTTATACGAAAAATTTATTGACACTCTTTTTCATTTACTGGATCAGCCTATCCAATCGGGAAGGTTTGGGGCGCATATGGAAATTACTCAAACCAATGATGGTCCGGTAACCTTATTTATAGACACCAAAAACAAAGAATAAAATGGCTGGATTTACAGAAATTCAAGAACAAGTAGATGAATGGATAAAAAATGTTGGGGTTCGTTACTTTAATGAACTAACCAACATGGCACAATTAACCGAAGAAGTGGGAGAAGTGGCACGTATTATTGCTCGCAGGTATGGCGAGCAAAGCGAAAAAGAATCAGACAAAAACAAAGATTTAGGAGAAGAGCTAGCTGATGTTATTTTTGTAGCGGTATGCCTTGCCAACCAAACCGGTGTTGACTTGGAAACTGCCTTCCAGAAAAAAATGGAAGTAAAAACCAAAAGAGATAAGGATCGTCATAAAAACAATCCTAAACTTCAATAATTATTTCTTTTGAGAGGCACGTAACAAACGATCGTTAATTGCCCGTCCTAAACCATCATTTGGGACTTCTTCAGTAAGAATAAACTCCACTGCTCGTGTATCCAATTTTCGTAACGATCCAAATAAGTTTTTAGCAGCTTCTTGCATATCGCCTTTCGGAGAGAGTGCAAATTGTTTGGTAATATTTAAATTCTTAAAAGTACGTTTGAATGACAATACTCCTACTCTTGCTCTAGGAAACTTCTTTAAGTTATGGTCTATGTTACCAATGATGATTTTCTTCCCTGGATTGTAATGTGCAGACAACATCCCTGGGGCTGTTGGCTTATCGCTTGAAGTTTGAATATCATCAACCGGTCTACCTAAAGCATTTTCTATTTCTTCAACGGTTAAACCTCCCAATCTTAAAACAACTACCTTATTGTCAACACAACTTACAATAGTAGATTCAATACCTACTTTACAATTTCCACCATCTAAAATATAATTCACTTTTGAACCCAATTGGTTATTTACGTGGAAGGCTTGCGTTGGGCTAGTATACCCGAATGGATTTGCACTTGGGGCAGCCAATGGAAAGTCTAATGACTTGATTAATGCCAATGATATTGGATGATTAGGCACTCTTACTCCCACCGTATCCATCCCAGAGGTTACCGATAATGGAATACTCTCGTTTTTCTTTAAAACCAAAGTTAATGGACCCGGCCAAAACGCTTTTGCTAATTTCTCAGCAGATTCTGGAATTTCTTCTACAATTTTCGCTGCAAATGCTAAACTAGAAACATGCACAATTAAAGGATCAAAGGAAGGTCTATCCTTCACTTCAAAAATTTTTAGAACTGACTCTTCGTCAAATGCATTAGCTGCTAAACCGTAAACAGTTTCTGTAGGGATGGCTACTAATCCACCCTTTTCTAATGCCTCTTTTGCAACCTCTAAATCTTTACCTATTTCTGCCATGGGATGCAAATATACGGTTTCAGAAATATTATGTTCCGAAAAATTTGAGGTAATCCTATTGTTTTAGGCCTTTTTTAAAGTGAAAGAGAAAACCGATCCTTGTCTCAATTCACTCCGAACATTAATAGTTTGACCATGCGACTCAATAATGTGCTTAACTATTGCCAAACCAAGACCTGAGCCTCCTGCGTTTCTTGCACGTGATTTATCCACTCTATAAAACCGTTCAAACAATCGAGGTAAACTTTTTTCAGAAATACCAACACCATCATCTTCCACTTCAATTAGAATATTATCTGCCATATCATAAAATCTAACCTTAATAAAGCCTCCCTCCTTACCATATCTAATAGCATTGGTGAGTAAATTGGTAAATACTTGAGAAATTTTTTCCTTATCTGCCTCTACCAGTAATGGCTTCTTGGCTGCCTCCACTTTAATTGAAATCCCCTTTTTAGATGCCCTATCCTCTTGATAGTCTGCCATTTCAAGTGCAAAATCACTCAGATTAAATGCCGTCATCTCCAAGGGTTCTTCTCCCGCTTCAAGCTTTGTTATTTTATCTAAATCATTGATTAAGTATATCAATCGATCTAGATTTTTATCGGCACGAGCTAAATACTTGGTATTAATATTTGGATCGTCTAACCCTCCTTCAAGCAGAGTCAATAAATAGCCCTGCATATTAAAAGCGGGGGTTCTTAATTCATGAGCTAAATTTCCAATAAATTCCTTTCTATACTTTGCTTGTTCTTTTAGCTCTTCAATTTCATGAGAACTCTGTTTGGCCCAAGAAACCACATCCTTATTCACATCCCCAATAATGTCCTCCTCAAAATTCATTTTCTCTTGAGGAAAAGAGTTGGTCTTTAATCGAGATATGGTTTTGTAAATTAATTTAATTCTACGATAGACAAAGAATTCAATATTCCCTTTAATTAATCGCCAGATGACATAAAAAGCAAGGAGCATAATTACCGAAAAAATGGCAATAGGAATCCATCCTTCCGTAAAGAAAATTACAAACGGAAAGAGCATTATAAAAAGTATCCCATAAATGTAAAAGGATAATTTCCTAGCTATGTCATGCGGAGATTCTTCTTTCATGGCGAGTGCAAAGAAAGAGTATTAAGCGCTAAATTTATAACCCACCCCTTTTACAGTAGTTATAAAGTTATTACCTAATTTTTCTCTTAGTTTTCTAATGTGAACATCAATAGTACGGTCTCCCACAATAACTTCTTCGCCCCAAACCGTAGAAAGAATCACTTCACGCGTAAAAACCTTTCCTGATTTAGACATTAGGAGCGCGAGTAGTTCAAATTCTTTACGGGGTAATGAGATACGCTTCCCATCCTTACTCACCTCATATTTATCACGATCAATTTTTACTCCAGATTGATTTTCTACTTCTTTTGCAGTACCGGCACTTCTCCGCAACAATGCTTTTATTCTACTCACCAAAACTCTCGGTTTTACCGGCTTCAAAATATAATCATCACCCCCAGCTTCAAAACCAGCAATCTGAGAGTAATCTTCTCCTCTAGCCGTTAAAAATGCCACTCGCGTATCTTTCAAAGAATCAATTTCTCTAATACGAGCGCAAGTTTCTACGCCATCTAATTCGGGCATCATTACATCTAGTAAGATTAGATCTGGCTGGATAGTCTGCGCGGCTTTCACGGCTTCCAAACCATTATTTGCAGTACTTACCTCAAACCCCTCCTTTTGAAGATTGTATTCAATAAATTCAAGGATGTCTGGATCATCGTCTACTAAAAGAATTTTTTGATTGTTCATTTTCTAGTTTTAATTAGCGCACCAAAATTAGCCTAATAACGTTTACACAAAACGCTTACAAAATGTTCTGCTGTGCTAAATTAATAAATTTAATAGTACCTTAACATAGCTCATTTTAGTTAACTCAAACTTAAAATAGCGTTAAGATTATAGTGTTGTTCTAGTTGTTCTTTTGCCGCGAATTAGGCGCGCAACTTAATATTTAAAAAGCGCTTTGTTCAAATGTATTAGATAATACAATTATGAAAAGAATCGGACTTTTATTTTGGGGATTAACTGCAGCAATTGCAGGTTTTGCAAATGGTACTATTAAGGGAGTAGTATCTGAAATGATGGATGGGAAAAAAGAACCCGTTCCTTTTGCAAATGTTTATTTACTGGGAACAACCACAGGCGGGATGACTGACTTTGATGGAAATTACCAATTTAGTGCACCAGTAGGCACGTATCAAGTAGTGGTCAGCTTTACCGGATACGAAGCGGATACATTATCTGTAGATGTAAAAGAAGGTGAGACACATACTTTGAATTTTGAAATGCGTCAAAAATCTTTTTCACTTAAAGCAGTGCAAGTTGTGGCTAAGGCGAGCAGAGAATCAGAGGCAGCGTTAATGATGGAACGAAGAGAAGCCACAGCCATTGAAGAAAAAATTGGAGCCAAAGAATTATCGAAAAAAGGGGCTGGAGATGTGCAAGAAGGTTTATCAAAAATGTCGGGTGTCTCGCAAGCTGGAGCTGGAAGTATTTTGGTTCGTGGTTTAGGTGACCGTTATAACAATGCTTACTTAAATGGTATTCCATTACCAAGTCCAGACCCAGATAAAAAAGTTATTCCATTAGATATTATTCCTACTTCTGTAGTGCAAAGTTTAACCGTTGCCAAAACGTTTACCGCTAATCAAATGGGTGACGTTTCTGGAGCCTCCATCAACATTAACACGAAAGACTGTCTCTTATACACATCTGACGCTGCCGACGATCTACTCTGTGTAGATC
>CAJXPI010000166.1 GCA_913057875.1 uncultured Flavobacteriales bacterium | reverse complement strand
ATGCTCAGGAGTCTCGTGGGCTCGGAGATGTGTATAAGAGACAGATATTTTTCATCTCCTATTTTGCGAATTAAACAAAGTTAATGTAGTCATTAATCCCATTTATGATTGGGGTGTTTTATTGTTCTTCTTTTCAATTTTTAGTTGAGGAGAATCTTTCCATTCCTGTTTCAACACATAATCATATAATTCATGCCTAGGATATTCTCCATCAACGGACCAGATTTCTAAAAAATCAATCACTCCATTTATGAAGAACAAGGTGCATTCAGCTCCTAAATTCAACTCGGAAGATTTCAGAGTAACTCCATTCAATATCAAATTGGGAATAGTGGATTTATATTTTTCACTTACATACAGTGGCTCAAAAGAAACAAATACGCCTAAGCCTGTATATTCATAATCTGTCTCCGTAAGTAATTCCATCTGAAAGCTACCTCGTCATACTCGTCACCATGAAGAAGTAACTTTAGAATATCCTTAATCAATGGCGATTTTATCATTTTCTTTTGTCAGTATTTTAAAGATATAGTTATTTACTATTTCTGCCAGGTTTCAATTGTACAACTTTGCATCGGTGGTAAAATAAAAGGAAACTACAACCCACTTATTTTCTTCCATGATACTACCAAAAAGGTTTTATGGTGGAGGTCTTTAGCTCGCTAAGTACATTTTCATGATTGGGCACCTTGGTTTGCAACAAAAATGAATGAATGGTCGATAAAATGGTATTCCCTTCCTGAGGAATAAATGCCCACCCTTTCACTCTATTACCTGGGTAATCAAACAGCAAATTATTCACGTTGATAATTGCATGAGAAAAAAGTCTACCATAAGGGCTATATCTTCTACCCAATTCAAAAATGATGTTGGAATCAAATTTGGAAGTGGTAGATACGAAACCATTCTTTAAAATACTGGCCTGTATTTCTGTTTCTGAAGGAATTTTATTCAATTTCAAATTGAATCGTACGGCATGCATTAATTGGCTAGGTGTGGTAATATCAGAAGACTGAATATTCAAAGTTTCCTTTTTAGTTTCAAATAAATCTTTTACATCAATAGCATGATGCGTACCAATAGCGTCATTTAAATGTCGAGATAATACATTTGCTCCTACCAATCTTTCCTTATTCCCTAGATCTTCAGACCTACGAACCACCACAAAATCTCCTTCATTTAAGTTGGATAAATTGCCTTTAACTAGAGTAGTAATGATAGACGAAAGGGCATGGGTGTTGCACGAAACAATTTGGGCGAATTTTGCCCCCAAGACCTCATCGTTATTTATTCCTGACATAAAGGGTACACCAAATCCTTTTTCACTGCCCTGTGCCGAACATCCTTTTAGGTTTTGAAGAGATGCATACCACTCTTTATTTTTTAAACCAAAAGTATTTGCGTTACAATCAAAGATGTAGTCAATGTCATTAATTACATCGGAAACTCTGGTATAGGAAGATTGATTTTTAGTGCAAATAATTACTCCCTTTTCTTCCAGTAAATCTAGTTCAGACCTATTCCAATCTGTGATTTCAGTATTCTTTAAAGCATAAATTACCTCAATTTTAAGGCTCGCTTTATGATCGCATAAAACAGCCAATAAGGTTTGCCCTATGTTACCTATTCCGTTTACAAGTATTTTCATCTATTGTGTTTGTTTACCCAAAACGGGTATTAAAAGCGACCTAAAAATGATCTTTAAATCTAAACCCAAGCTTTTGTTTTCCACATAAAACAAATCATTCTCCATGGCTAGTCTTGAATTACAAATTGGAGATAATTGGGCTAAACCAGTTATCCCGGGTTTTACACTCCATCTTTTACCATACTGTTTTGTGTCCCAACCTAATCGAGTAATATCATTACTCGTTAGGGGTCTAGGACCCACAAACGCCATTTCGCCTTTTATTATATTAATTAGCTGAGGAATTTCATCCCAACCTAATCTTCTAATAATATTTCCGATGAACGTAATTTTTTGATTTTCCATCGTCCTAAATTTTAGAATCACGAACTCATTCTTATTCAGTCCTATTCGTTTCTGACTAAAAATAACGCCCCCTTTTGATTCCAATAGAATCAATATCGATATAACGATGATTAGCGGTAGAATTAAAATCCCTACAATTATGGCGATCATTTTCATGTTATTTAGATTGTTTCTCTTTGCAGGTTTCTGTTTAATAAATTATCGGTAATCGAATAAGTTTAATGACTGAAGTACATTTTTTCACGTGCATCAAGATAAAAAAGAACACTCTTAACCATCCTTTTATCAAAATCAATTTTATTTTCTAACGTATCTCTCCAAAAGTTGCTCCCATTCTATTACCATTCTTAGCTGTTCCTCTACCAAATAATCGGCAGCAAACGGAGAACCACAATCCTGATTATTTATTTGACGTACTAATTCTCCATTCTTAAAATAACTACGGGTTTCTACCGTTTCATTTTCCTTATGAAAAGGCAAATCTCTTCTCTTTTCGATGATTAAGGAAGGCTGACCTTCAAATAAATAATACTCCACAAAATGCTCATAGGAAGGGGAGTAACTTAAAACTAGCACCTTTTGCAGCGCCCTGTCTTGGTAGTAAAAATCCGCATTAACAATGGTGGAGTCTTTATCAAAGGCTATGTGGTTTAAAGAATCCCAGTAATCAATGGAATTGATATGTTTAAAATGTGCTTTAATCTCCGCCAAATCTATCTGATCATGTTCTTTTCCCGCCCGATCTTCTTCATGAGATGATACGGTTAATTTTAAGGAAAGGTGAGTGCTCTCTGAATCCTTTTGAGGTTGAATAAGACTATCGGTAAAAATAGCCACCGAAGAATCATTTTGGGTTTGGTTGGTATTCGTTGTGCTAGAACTTTCCGGATTTTGACAAGCAACGGCTACGAGGATCAAAGGGGTAACATAAAGGAGTTTCATTTGTTTAGTTTTGAATTTAAATGCCAAAGTAGAAGCCTCTTTTCTCAAAACAAAAAAAGTTTTACTTTTTTAGGGAATTCCCATGATAGATGTTAAAATGTCTATTCTTCATCCACCTTTTCGCACTATAATTAAGTCCTATCCCGATCAAAAAAACAAACAAGCTTTTTATAATAACGAGCCATTCAATAGAAGTGCTTTGGGTAAACCCCCGATGCGGAAACTGAAACAAAAACAATAAACTATATCCCATTAAGAATAGGGATATAGTTTGAACATATTTTAACGGTTGGGCATTCACCTCGGTTATTTTACGTTCAGATTTTCCTTGTGAATATAACCTTCCTTACCACCAAGAAGTTTGATTTTATACCAGGTTCCTTCTGCGCTAATTTGTGTAAACTCAGTATCTCCGGGTACTTTGGCGGCAATATCGCTTCCTTTATTCGGTTCTAAATACACCTCGATTCGGTCATTTTTCTTGCCTTTAGTTTTTACTTTAACAATGGCTAGACGCTCTTTGGCATTTGGGTCAAATTTATACGGTGTAATATCAGCTCCTAGTCTGCCCAGCTCCTTCAATGCCTCCTTACTGTCTAATGCCCGCTCTAAAGATGCCGTATGATTTTTTGAAGGATCAATTTCATAAGAGGCTTTGTGATATTCAATAGCCTCATCAAAGTTGCCCACAGCTTCATACACAACCCCCATATTATGGGCCATAGCGGCATCATAGGGATCGGCATCATATACTTCCTTTAAAATAGAAAATGCGCCAGATAAATCGTCTTCTTGTACCAACTCTTTAGCTTCTTTAAATTTTTCTTTGTAACCTTTTACCAATGGCTTTTCTACTTCTAACTCTTGATAAACAAACATTGGGGCAAAATGAGACACTAACTCCTTTGCTGCCATTTGCATGCATTCTCTCACCAAATAATCATCTGAAGGCAAGCTACTTGATGCCTCAGAATGAGTTTTCCCGCTAGAAGTTCTTTTAGTAGTAGCTGTTTTATTTACCATGGTTAAAATTTCGCCAGTTTCTATTGAAATTATTTTCATGGTCACGTCTACATTCACAATTTTTTTACCGTTGTAACTTGTTCTACTTGAGTTGCCATTGATTTTTGTTCGCACATCCGAGGCGTAACCTCCAGAAATAATTACATCTAGTCCTAATAATTTTCCAACCTCGGTAGCATCAGCATCTGAAATTGCTCCACTTGCTCCTAGAGATTGTTCTTTCATGATTTTATCAAGCTGTCCACGCTCCACCACCGTGTACACATCGGTACGGTAACGATCCATAAAATTGGTTCCTTTGGCGTATTTCTTCGCCTTTTTTTGAGCCATCAATTTCTTCATGGTAAAATCATCACCCGTAACTTTATTGGCTTTGTTTTTCTCTTCGGTAAAAACACCTCTATGCTCTTCTAATAAAAGTCCCACCATGTAGTCTGCCAATTGAGAACCGTAGTCATTTGGATTATAGTAACGCCAATAAGTATCGTTTCTATTTTCAAAATTCATGATTGCCACTTTTTCCATTCCCTCTACCATAAAGGCAGGGGCTTGCAAACTGTAACAGTTTAATTGGGCTAAAGATTCCTGGCTAAGGGCAATAAATAAGAAAACAGCAATACTAGTATAATAGAAATTTTTCATGTGTGATTGTTTAGTTCGTTTCAAATATAGAATAGTTGGTGAAATGGGTAAGCAAGGATTGTTTCACAATTTTTTTCATGTTGAAAGCTCATTTCTCCTTTAAACACACTTTATTTTATTGCCAGCATCCGAATAGGGTAAATTTTCTTAACCTGTTTTCGAGTGAGGCTATCCTTAAACATTCTTTCTTCTCTTGCTTGGTATATGGTACTAAAGATGAAATCAGTAATTTGTACATATTGCTGAAATGTTTCAATCGAATTTTCCTTATATCTGCACATAACATTTTCATTGCTTTCAACAAATTCGCTAAAATCAATTCGTTGTCCTGCCTCTGAATATACCGCAATTTGATCTAACTCAATTTCGAAATAAGCCGTGGATAATGTATCATACTTACTTAAATGGAACTGAGGTGGGGGCGGTGGCAAAGGAAATCTCTCTAAATAATCCGGATGGAAATAAACCTCTTCTTCCACCCAGATTGGAGGTAATTGTTTCCGTATTCCTGTTATTGAGTCAGGAGAATTAGTTAAAATTACCACTCTCAATAAATTCAACTTTCTCAATTCATTTTGAAGTTCAATCCATTGTTTATATGGAGTCTTGGCATCCATTTCAATCAAAACAAATTCATTAAAAACATACCATTCGTCTACATCCCATTTGAAAAAATTAAATAATTCGAAATGAAGATTGGAATCAAGAGGCAAAACAATGGTATCATGATCGCTTATTTGTAATTGCCCATTTCCAGTATAGGTACATTTAAAAGCAAAAGTTCCTTTTCCAAATGGCTTAGGGAAGTTGGAGAAATTTGCTTTTGGTAATTCCAGCACATCCTCCTTATGGCAAGAAACCAAACCCACAATAACCAAAAGTGCTAGGCAAAATATGTTTATTCCGTTTTTCATTATTTCCTTATAGTGGTTAAAACTGAAAAAGTTCACTCATTAATCCAACACTTCCAAAACTTTCAATTCCACCCTTCTATTTTTTTGATGCCTATTTTCCTTTTCTTCTTTGGTTTCCAATGCCTTTATTTCCGCATCGGTAATTAAAGGTACATCTTCACCATAGCCCTTGGTAACAATTTGAACGGGGTTGCAATTAAAGTTTTCCACCAAGGTATTACGAACGGCCTCTGCACGTTTTTGAGATAGAATTACATTTTTATCGGCCGTTCCTCTAGAATCTGTAAAAGCGGCAATTTCTACTTTTAATTGAGGGTGTTCCTTCAAGAAATCGGCAATTACCTGAACCGAATCTAAAAATTGCTCATCAGTAAGCACCTGGCAACAGGTACTAAAAACGATCGCAGGTAATTCTATTTTATCGCCCACCTGATAGTTGGATTCATTTAGACCCACATATCCGTCTCTGTTTTGGGCATGAGCATTCATGCCTACAAGGAATAGGAGAAATAGGAGAAATAGGAGAACTTTTGCCATTTCCACCCCATAAACGGGAGAGGTAACTTTATTTCTTTTTATCAGTATCACGTAACAAATGTAATTGAGGTTTAAAGAATTCCGCTTTAACCAAGGCATCAAATTCAACGGTTGTTGGATTCAAAATATACTTACCCGACTTTTTATCTTTTTTAAATTCGGTAATATCAAAAAAGACATTTATCGGGCCATCATTTACTATTTTCTTGTTCTCTTGACCTTCTTCATAATAGTTCCCTTGTCTATAAAACACAAGGTTTCCATCAGATTCCATTTTAATTAAATCCACATCCCAAAACTTGTTTTCTTCTTTGGTGTTTAAGACATAATACACTTCCGTTTGTTTTAATTTAAACTCTTTGGAAAGTCTATTATCCTGATACTCGTAATCATGATAAAACACCGAATCGTTTTTAATGTAGTAGTTCACCCCATCCTTTTTCTTAAAATCATCTCCGAACAAAAGTCCATTTTTTAACTGCACTTTACCTTCTGTCAATTCCTTTACTGGAAAATGGCCCGAATAATCTGTCTTAATTTGGTAACCCTCTGCATTGATGTATACCTGTCTCTTATACACATCTGACGCTGCCGACGATCTACTCTGTG
>CAJXPI010000165.1 GCA_913057875.1 uncultured Flavobacteriales bacterium | reverse complement strand
GATGCTCAGGAGTCTCGTGGGCTCGGAGATGTGTATAAGAGACAGGATTATATCCAAGCTGTAAACCGTCTACACTCCTTAGGCATTATGATTAACGGAAGTTTTGTATTTGGACTAGATCATGATGACCAGGATGTTTTTAAACGCACCGTAGATTGGGCGGTACAAAACGGAATAACCACTTCTACCTATCATGTTCTTACGCCTTATCCCGGAACCCAATTATTTCAACAAATGGAATCTGAAAACCGCATTCTCACCAAAAACTGGGATCTTTATGATACTCGAAATGTGGTTTACAAAACTACTCGCTTAAGTGCCGAAGAATTGAAAGACGGTTATGATTGGGCTTATAAAGAATTTTACAATTGGAAGAATATCCTAGCAGCATCAAATACCCATCCCGTATTAAAACACAAACTCAAACACTTGGCCTACTCTGGTGGCTGGAAGAAATTTGAACCCCTTTGGAACTTTATCATCAAAACAAAAGGGCTTAATCAAATGCTTCCCGTACTGGAATCTATCTTAAGTGAGGTGCGGACTTCCAAAGAAAAACCCGTATTTGAACCTAAGATAAATTTGATTCAATCCTAATCTATTCAAATTGCTTTATTTAAGGGCGAATAAACTATTGTGTAATAGAAATCTTTCATTAATTTTGCAGACCCAAATTTTGGGTTTGTTAAATTAAAACAACAGAACAATGTACGCAATCGTAGAGATGGCAGGGCAACAATTCAAAGTTGAAAAAGATCAACAAGTATTTGTTCACCGTTTAGATAGTAAAGAAGGATCGAAAGTAACTTTCGATAACGTTTTACTAATTGACAACGGAGGAAAAGTAAATGTTGGCGCCCCAGCTGTAAAAGGAGCTAATGTAGTAGCTACCGTTCTTGAACACGTAAAAGGCGATAAAGTAATCGTTTTCAAGAAGAAAAGAAGAAAAGGGTATAAAGTACGTAACGGTCACCGTCAGTATTTAACCTCAATCAAAATCGAAGCAATTAACGAGAAAGGTGCTAAAGCTGCCGCTCCTAAAGCTGCTGCTAAAAAAGAAGCCGCTCCTGCTAAAGAAGCTGCTCCTAAAAAAGCTGCACCTAAGGCTGCTGCAAAAAAAGAAGCCGCTCCTAAAGCTGAGACAAAAGCTGCTGCTAAAAAGCCAGCTGCAAAGAAACCAGCTGCTAAAAAGCCAGCTGCTAAAAAAACAGAAGACAAATAAAACTATAAGACATGGCTCATAAGAAAGGTGTAGGTAGTTCTAATAACGGACGTGAATCAGCAAGTAAACGCTTAGGTGTTAAGATTTTTGGTGGCCAGGCTGCTATTGCTGGAAATATTATTGTACGTCAAAGAGGTACAAAATTTCATCCTGGAAACAACGTAGGGAAAGGTAAAGATGATACTTTATTTTCTTTAGTTGATGGTACAGTGAAATTTACTAAAAAAGCAAACGATAGATCTTACGTATCAGTTATCCCAGTGGAGAATAACTAGTCGAAAGATGTATGCGACATAATTGAATCCTCGACTTTTTGGTCGGGGATTTTTTTTGCGCTTTATTCTCCCATTACCATTTACATAATCCGCTAAGAACATTAAATTTGCGACTCACATTTTTGTCGAAATTCGATAACCAAGAATAAGAAATTCAATACATAAACAATGCTTCAAGTTCCATACATCCGCGAAAACAAAGAGCTCATCATTGAGCGTTTAAAAGTGCGTAATATTGACGCTACCGAAACCATTAATAAAATTATTGAGGCGGATAAAAACCGTAGAGAAACTCAACAAAAATTAGACGAGGTTTTAGCATCTTCTAATGCGAAAGCAAAAGAAATTGGAATGCTTTTCAAAGAAGGTAAAGGAGCTGAAGCCAATGCATTGAAACAAGAAACTTCTCAACTAAAAGAAGAATCAAAGTCGTTGCAAGAAGCTTTCAACACGTATGCAGAAGAATTAAAACAGTTATTGTATTTAGTTCCAAACGTACCTCACGAATCTGTACCTGAAGGAAAAAGTGATGAAGACAATGTAGAGATTTTTGCAGAAGGAGAATTCCCTAAACTACACGAAGGCGCATTACCGCATTGGGAGCTTACCTCTAAATACGATTTGATTGACTTTGAATTAGGGGTGAAAATTACGGGTGCTGGTTTTCCAGTATATACTGGTAAAGGAGCCCGCATTCAACGTGCGTTAGTGAATTTCTTTTTAGATAATTCTACTGCCATGGGTTACCGTGAGGTACAACCCCCATTGTTGATTAATGAGGCAAGTGGTTTTGGTACGGGGCAACTTCCAGACAAAGAAGGGCAAATGTATCATGCTACTACGGATGATTTGTATTTAATTCCAACAGCCGAAGTTCCTGTAACGAATATTTACCGTAACACGATTGTAAAAACGGAAGACTTACCTATTAAGAACACGGCATATTCTCAATGTTTCCGTAGAGAAGCTGGTTCTTATGGATCTGATGTAAGAGGATTAAATAGACTACACCAATTTGATAAAGTAGAAGTAGTTCAAATTACCCATCCCTCTGAGTCAATGAACGCTTTGGATGAAATGGTGGAATACGTAAAAACCTTATTACAAAAACTAGAGCTACCTTACCGAATTGTTAGATTATGCGGAGGAGATTTAGGATTCACCTCTGTTTTAACCTATGATTTTGAAGTGTATTCTGCCGCACAAGACAAATGGTTAGAGGTAAGTTCAATTTCAAATTTTGAAACCTTCCAAGCCAACCGCTTAAAATGTCGTTATAAGGATGAGAATGGCAAACCACAATTAGTACATACTTTGAACGGTTCTGCCTTGGCATTCCCTCGAATTTTGGCAGCATTATTGGAGAACAATCAAACTCCAGAAGGCATCAAAATTCCAAAGGAATTAGCTAAATATACTGGTTTCGATATCATTAAATAAAAAAATATGCGTCATTCAATTGTTTTTGGAATTGTAATCATTTCCATTCTTTCTATCTTGAACTCTTGTAAAAGTGAAAAAACAGAAGCCTTGCTTGCTGAAATAGAAGGAATGCAATTAAGTGTAGATTCTTCTCAAAAAGTTTTTGAAAGAATTGATACCGCTACTATTTCCAAAAACAAAAAATACGCAGAAGATCAAATTGAGTACTTAAGAAAATTCAATACCGATACAAATTATAAAAACGCTCGTTATATTGATGTGTACTACGCTAACTTTAAATTAATGCGTAAGTTACTGAAAGGGCACCATAGATTGAATCAAGAAATTGATTTTTCACAGGGACAATTACACCACTTGTACAAGGATGTTAAAAATGGTTTTGCTGCAGATACCAATTACTATACATACATAGAGGCAGAAGAACTAGCTGTTTCTAAAATCAAAAACACTACCAAAACACTCACCGATTGGGAGTTAAAAACCACCAAAAGACATAAGGGAATGGTTGCTCCTATTGACTCCATTATTACCGAGCTTAAAAATCAAGGCAAACGTTAATGAAAACCTTTAAAATTAGAAAGTCAACAATTGTCTTATTGTTGATTTTCACCTTTTTACAGACCATTTTCTTGGCTGTATTTAACGCCAACTGGATACGATGTGAGCCTTGCCTTCCAAATACAGATTGCCCACCATGTATTAGTAATATCCAATATTACTGCATTGTATTTGGAGCAGTTATCGCATTATTAACTCTAGTCATTTATGGCTATATCTATTTCAAGAATCGTTCGTTACATTTGTAGCTAATCAATTTTCACCATGATCACCAAACGACTAATTTTAAGTTTTGCCTTTGCCCTAATTTTTATAGGGATTACAAATCAAGGTATCGCTCAAAAAAAAGGCGATTACCAATTGGCAGAACAATATTATCGTCAGGGAGATTTTGAACGAGCCGCTGAGTACTACCTAAAAGTTTTTAAGCAGACAGGTTCTTCTGGGTATTTTGATAAATACATCAATGCTTTAAGCCACAATAAGGAATACCCAGCAGCCGAAAAAGCCCTGAAAAAACAAATTAAAAAGCACCCCCAAAAACTTAACTATAGAGTTCAATTAGGTGATATCTATTTCATTTCTGGAGAAAAAGAAAAGGCGGATAAAACGTGGTCGGAAGTGATTGACCTACTTCCTAAATACCAAAATGAAATTGTACCAATGGCGTATCAATTTACAAAAATTGATCAAGCAGGTTTTGCTATCCAATGTTATGAACTAGGAAAAGAAACCATTCCTGGCTTCTATTCCTATTACCCTCAAATGGCTGACTTATATGGACTTATTGGAGATTATGGTCTAATGATTGATCTATATCTAGAACTAATAAGCGTAAATCCAGGTTACCAGCAAACCGTCCAAAACCTGCTGAATCGAAATTTTGACTTTACCGAAGATAACACTAATACACAATTGTTGAAACAAAAGCTATATCAAAAAACAAATCAATTTCCAGATAATCAGATGTATGCCGAAATGCTTATTTGGCTTAACCTACAACAATCTAATTTCAATGGAGCTTTTGTCCAGGTTAAAAGTTTAGATAAACGTTTTAAGGAAAACGGAAGTCGATTAATCAACTTCGCTAGAATGGCAAACAAAAACGGATCCTATTCCATCGCCCAACAAGCCTATCAAACGGTGATCAAAAAAGGGGATTTTCAACCCTATTATGAAACAGCAAAAATTGAAATCTTATCCTCAAAAAAGTCGGTGCTAGATCAAAACATTGCTACAACCGTTAAAGAATACCAGATCCTAAACAACGAGTACTTAACCACAATAAATGAATTTGGAATTGCCAACTTTACGGCCCCTGCCATTAGAGAAATGGCCCAAATTAACGCTCAAAAATTAGACAACCTGGATTTGGCTAAAGAATGGCTGGTTAACACAATTGAAACTCCTGGCGTGGATTCTAGAGAAATTGCCCTTTGCAAAATTGATTTAGGAGACTACCTGGTCATGAACAACCAAATTTGGGAAGCCGTTTTGTATTATATGCAAGCTGAAAAGGCTTTTAAATATGATGAATTAGGTGACGATGCTAAACTAAGAGCTGCCAAGGTGTATTACTATACAGGAGACTTTAAATGGGCTGCCGCAAAACTTGACGTACTGAAAGGCTCTACTTCAAAACTCATAAGCAATGATGCTCTATATTTATCAAATTTAATTACGGACAACATAACTATTGACACGACCCTTCATCCTATGCAGATGTATGCCCAGGCTGATTTGTGGTTTGTGCAGCATAAATATGATGAAGCCTACGCTAAATTAGATACTTTACAAGAGTATTATCCGGGACATTCTTTAATGGATGAGGTCCTATTTCAAAAATATAAGATTCGATTTGCACAAAAAGACTACGAAAATGCAGAAATGGAATTAATCAAATTAATTGACGGGTATAGTTATGATATCTTAGGTGATGATGCCATATTTCAATTAGCAAAACTTTACGAGCTTCATCTAAATAATACAGAAAAAGCGATGGAGTATTACCTGATGTTAATGACCGATTACCAAGACTCCGTTTTTGTAACTGAAGCCAGAAAACGCTACAGAAAATTAAGGGGAGATTCTGTATAATAAAATCTCCCCTACTATTCTTTCTATTTAGTTGCTTAAACCAACCCGTTTGCCATCAAATACTCGGCAATTTGAATGGTATTAGTGGCAGCACCCTTTCTCAAGTTATCAGCCACCACCCACATGTTTAATGTTTTAGGCTGACTTTCATCTCTACGTAATCTTCCTACAAATACCTCATCTCTATGGTGAGCATATTTAGGCATTGGATAGGTGTTCGTCTCCGGGCTATCTTGAAGCACTAAACCCTCCGTTTCATGAATAATTTTACGTACATCACTAATCTCAAACTCTTCTTTAAACTCCACATTAATAGATTCTGAGTGTCCCCCTTCCAAGGGAATTCTTACGGCAGTAGCAGTAATTGCTAATGAATCATCGCCTAAAATTTTACGGGGTTCCTTCACCAATTTCATTTCTTCTTTGGTGTAATCGTTTTCTAAAAACACATCGCAATGCGGCAAACAGTTTTTATCGATTGGGTAAGGATAAACCATTTCACCATCTACCCCGTTTCGCTCATTCTCCATTTGTTGAACGGCAGCTTTTCCAGTACCTGAAATAGATTGATACGTAGAAACAATAATTCTTTTTATACCATACTTTACCTTTAACGGAGCTAAAGCCATCACCATTTGAATAGTAGAACAATTGGGGTTCGCAATTATCTTATCTTCCTTTGTCAGAATATCGGCATTGATTTCGGGTACAATCAACTTGTTATTTGGATTCATTCTAAACGCAGATGAATTATCTATTACCGTAGTCCCTGCTTCCACAAATTTTGGAGCAAAAGCCACGGAAGTATCACCACCAGCTGAAAACAGTGCTATCTCAGGTCTTGCATTGATAGCATCTTGCATCGATACAATCTTCACCTTCTTACCCCTAAAAGAAATTTCCTTTCCTACAGATCTCTCCGAAGCCACGGGTAATAAAGTGTCCAATCTAACATTTCTTTCTTCAAGTAATTGAAGCATCACACGTCCTACCATTCCGGTAGCACCTACTACAGCAATTTTCATTATTCTGTTTTTTTTTGCAAGTATAAATTTAAAACCCGCTAAATGAAATTAATTTTTATAACTATTAATCTGTCTCTTATACACATCTCCGAGCCCACGAGACTCCTGAGCATCTC
>CAJXPI010000164.1 GCA_913057875.1 uncultured Flavobacteriales bacterium | reverse complement strand
CTACACAGAGTAGATCGTCGGCAGCGTCAGATGTGTATAAGAGACAGGAATGCATCTAACTCCAACTCGCTAGCAAAAACCTGCGAAGCGAAATTGAAAGCAGACACCATCAACAAAACAATGGAAATACGATATATTATGGTGATTCTCATTTTTCGTTCGCAAATATAATAGTAATACTATCGTTTATAAAAGTGAAAAAATCGTTTTAGGGCCTTATGTGACATTTTTAGGAGTTTTTTAAGCTTTTTTTAGAATTAATTATACCCGTTTCCATTACAAAAAGAAAATTATCTTAGCCCTTTCGAAAAAATCAGATTTATGCAACAAGAAACTTTATTTGGACATCCTAAGGGATTGTTTGTTTTATTCTTTACCGAATTATGGGAACGATTCTCTTTTTATGGGATGCGCGCCATTTTGGTATTGTACCTAACGGCTTTAACTACCGCTGATAACCCAGGTTTGGGGTGGACCAGTAAAGAAGCTTTGGCCTTATATGGTTGGTACGGAATGTTTGTGTATTTCATGGGGATTTTTGGAGGAGCCATTGCAGATAAATGGCTAGGTCAGAAAAAATCAGTAATTGTTGGCGGAGTGTTTATTATTCTAGGGCAGTTCGCCTTAACCGTTCACAATATGGCTATGTTTTATACAGGATTGGTTTTAATTGTTTGTGGGGTAGGTCTATTGAAACCTAACATTAGTACCATGGTGGGTGGTTTATACCCAAAGGGTGATGGACGTAGAGATGCCGGATTTACCTTATTCTATATTGGAATTAACATAGGGGCTTTAGCAGCTCCATTATTAGTTGGGTACTATGGTGAAAACGTGAGTTGGCATTTAGGGTTCTCCTTAGCTGGATTTGGTATGATTGCAGGACAGATTGTTTTCGTGTTTGGAGGTAAGTACTTGAAAAACGTTGGTAATTTATTAAAGCATTCCGAAACTGAATCTCATTTAGCATCACAGCCCTTAACCAAAATTGAAAAAGATAGAGTAGTGGTGTTATTGCTTTCATTCCTAATTGTAATTGTTTTCTGGGCAGCATATGAGCAAGCCGGTGGATTAATGAACTTATACGCTCGAGATAAGGTAGACCGTTTGGTAGGGGGATTTGAAATTCCAACTTCTTGGTTTCAATCGTTACATGCTTTTTATGTGGTTCTTATTGGGGCGCCCATGGCTTGGTTGTGGTTGAAGTGGGGTAATATGGGTAAGGAATCATCCGCTATTTTTAAAATGGCGGTGGGTATGATTATCATGAGTATTAGTTTCTTGGCTTTAATGGGCGCGGTGTATGATGCCTCTGTTAATATGTTGGGGAAAGCTCCTATTTACTGGTTGTTATTCTCTTATTTGCTGCATGTGGTAGCCGAGTTAAGTATCTCACCAGTGTCTCTTTCGTTTATTACCAAATTAGCTCCTGCCAAATACGCTAGTTTAATGATGGGATCTTATTTTGCCATTGTAGGTATTGGAAACAAAGCCGCAGGTATGTTAGGGGAAGCAGCTCAAGATGCAGGTGAAATGTACATTTTTGGTGTCATTGCCGCAGCTTGTTTAATTGTAGGTTTTTTGCTTTTCTTCTTAGTGAAGAAATTAAAAGCGTTAACGCATGGAGCCGAAGAAGTGACTCCTGAAGTAGTTTTAGCAGAACAAGAATAAGTTTTAAAATAATTAGGGAAAGCCGAGCAGAGATGTTCGGCTTTTTTTGTGATCCAGAATTACCAATCAAAAATAAATCTACCCCAAATCAAAACGGCAATTAAAGAAATAGCAACACCCATTAAATTCAGAAATAGCCCTGTTCCAATCATGTCTTGTATTTTAATCTTTTCCGTACCATACACAATGGTATTTGGTGGAGTAGCTACAGGTAACATAAATGCAAATGATGCCGACATCACCACCGGCATCATAATAATCATGGGATGTATATCTACATTTTGAGCTACGGGCATCAATATAGGTAGCATTAAAATGGTAGAAGCGGTATTTGATGTAAGTTCGGTAAAGAAGGTCATAAATAAGGCTAAACCAATAACCACGACTATAGGGTTAAAAGCTTTTAAGAAGATTAGTTGATCTCCTAACCAAAGTCCCAAGCCACTTGTGCCAATTACTTTGGCTAAAGCGAAACCCCCTCCGAATAAAAAGATGATTCCCAACGGAATTTTTTTAGCGGCTTCCCAATCCAGTAAATTACCCTTAGTTGTTCGCGAAGGAGTAACCACCAAAACAAAAGCCGCAAACATGGCAATCGTACTTTCCTTTATGTAGGTGGGATTGTCAAATAAGACTAACCACCCTGGAAAATGAAAACTTCCAATATCCATTTTTTTGGCTGTAAACCATAAAACTACCGTAATTCCAAATACCATACTAACCATCCATTGGTCTGTATTTACTTTTCCTAGCTCGGTATACTGTTTCTGGATTTCCTTTACCTCAAATAAATTAGAATTGGTTTGGGTTAAATACTTCTTCTGAATTACCCAATAGGCACCCAGGACGAAAACAAAACTTGCAGGAAGTCCAATCATAAACCAACCCCCAAAGGTTACGGGTTCATAGTTGATCATGTTCTCATTAAAGAAATCCATGAAATATAAATTGGGGGCGGTTCCAATTAGAGTAGCCGTTCCCCCAATGCTTGCTGCATAGGCAATTCCTAGTAAAAATGCGGTAGATAAATCCGTGTCTTTATTGGTGGTTTGAATTTGTTTAAAAACGGCCATGGCTGCCGGGAGGAGCATCATGACTACTGCCGTATTCAAAATCCACATCGATAAAAAGTAGCTGGTGAGCATAAAGCCTAATAATAATCGTTGGGGAGAATTGCCAATGGCCAAAAGGATTTTCAATGCAATTCGTCTATGAATTTCCCATTTTTCTAGTGCAAAGGCTAGCAGAAAGCCACCAATAAAAAAGAAGATGATATCGGGCATATACATCGGTCCCAATTCTTTCATGCTGACCACTCCTAAAATAGGCAAGAAGGTAATTGGAATCAACGAAGTAAAATAGATGTTCACCGCTTCGGTAATCCACCAAGCTGCCATCCAAACCCCAATACCTCCGGTAGCGGCAATTTTATGATCTTGGGTTTGAGATTTTAATAAAAGATAGGTCAACATTCCGAGGATGGGACCTAAAAGTATTTTTATGGTTTTTTGCATAGTACGATTCAATACAGATTCTGGTTAGAACCTTTGAAGGGCTAAATTTAGAAGAAAATTTGGAATGAGAATTTACTTTTTTCGCAATGCAATATCCATAGTCCACCAATACTTCTTTTTATTTACAGGCCAGGTTTCGCGCATTACATCCCATTGTCCATAATACACCCATTCCAAGGTAAGATAGGTACTTACTAACATCCTGAAGGAAATTCTTTTTCGGATTTTTTTCACTTCTTCTTCTGAAATACCACTTTCTGCCAATTTTTTTAAGTTCAATTCTTTTTCTTTTTCACTGTATTCTGTATCTAAAAACTCATCACAAATAAGCATCCAATTATCTTGGGGCTGGGTAAAAGGAATTTTTGAGGAAAGTGGTTTTATGTCTTCTTCAGAAAGGCCTACTAAAAAGATTATTTCATTTCGATTTATCAATGCGGTGTGTGGTATAGTGTTGGTTCGAATTTCATCAATGTCGGTAAACTTTAATCTCTTTTTTTTTCCTAAAGAGGAATTTTTAAAATAATATCCTCTTGGAAAAAAGAAATGATCTTTTTGAATCTGGCAATGAAATGACTTTCTTTTTCGTTCTATGAAATTAGAGGTAAGCCGGTCCCATTTATCTTGAAAGAGAAATAACAAACCACTCCATCCAAATAATAGCATACCGCCAATAGCATGGGCGCTAAATCCTTCTTTTGAAAAGCCGTACACGCTGCCCATAAAAAGAATAACACAGCCAACAAACATTATGATACGGAATATATTCATGATGTGTTTTGAATTTTAAAGGTATTTAATCTATCCGAAGTGTTTACCTCGTATGAGAAGGAAATTTTACTTAACATTTATTAATTAATAGCGTTCAATATTCTATACTGGAAACCGTTGCCATGTCATGAAATTGAAAACCATACATTATTTAACCATAGCCTTTACGCTTTTTATTTTCTGGATTATTTATACCGCTGATACGGGTGGTACCATTGTTTTTACTCGATGGATACGTTTTCTGCCGTATTCCGATAAATGGGGGCACGGTATTCTATACGGAGCGCTAGCTTTTTTACTTACCATTACTTTGCAATATAAACGGGTTAACTTACCCCAGTTTAAACCTTATTTAGGAGCAGTAATAGTTATCATTTTTGCCGTATTGGAAGAATTTACTCAGGGACTACTAGATACAAGAAGTATGGATCATGCGGATGTATTGGCAGATTTGATAGGGGTATCTATTTTCTCTTGGATTAATTGTCGCGTAGAATTAAGGAAAGGGAGTTAAACGCTTTGCATTAAAAAAATATTTATTGGAATTATGAGGTCTAATACGTTAGGTTTATTATTGTAGGTGCCGTTTGGCTTTACAAAGGCTGAAAATCGAATTACTATGAAAAATTCACTATCCATAATTGTTGTGCTTTTATTAAGTGTTTCCGGATTTTGCCAAAATTCAAAAATCACTTTAGTATCTGATGTATGGCCCCCATTTACTAATGTAACCGCAGAAAAGTCTTTTGCAAACGAGCTAGTTCAAGAGGCTTTGAACCGTCAAGGGGTCTATTCAGAAATTGTCATTGAAACGTTTGATGAAGTTTTAAAAGACCTAGAAGGAAAAGAGAGTTATGGTAGTGCAGCACTATGGAAAACTTCGGAAAGGGAGGATTTCCTTTTGTTTTCAGAACCTTTTTTACAGAATCAATTGATGTTGGTAAGCAAAAAGGGGATGAAAGTAAATGGTCTTACTCATGAACAGCTTTCAGGTCGAAGAATAGGTGTGGTTATTGGATATGCTTATAACGATAGTTTAACCAGCGATACTAGCATCACCCTTGAATATAGCGAAACGGATCAAGTAAATATGGAAAAGCTCTTTTCGGGAAAGGTGGATTATGTTTTGGTAGATAACCTAGTAGTTAACTACATGTTGAATTATGAATTACAGAATATCAAAGATTTGATTGTGATTTCAAGTAAACCTTATGATACGAAGGAAATGTATTTTGGGATTTCGAAAAACACCCCAAATGCAGCCCAAATAATTGCAGGGTTTAATGCCGAAATAAAGAACCTTATTGCGGATGGAACCTTTCATAAAACTTTGGGAATGCAATGGATCGAAGCTGATATCAACGGAGATGGCGTTGCAGAATTAGTTTTAAATGGGGATGCGGCTGGAGAAATTTCGCCAGATGATGCCTATGCCTTGTTTCATGATAGTAGTCCAACAAAACAGGAAAAAGGTTACTACATTGATGGTTCGTATTATTCTACTTGGGATGAGGTTCCAGCTCGATTTAAGAATAACCCAAGATACAATGAACCA
This sequence comes from uncultured Flavobacteriales bacterium, assembly GCA_913057875.1. GTDB lineage: Bacteria > Bacteroidota > Bacteroidia > Flavobacteriales_G > Salibacteraceae > CAJXZP01. Next base: position 1,284 of record CAJXPI010000164.1, on the reverse strand, counting down.
CCAGAAAATTACAGCCCTGGGATTCGCATTAAGTTTTAGAGAGATTTTGAAAGTATTCCTGTGTCATGATCCCATTCGTTGGTAAAATGTGACAAAGAAAAAAGATTGGTTCGCGCTGCTCACAATTTTTTTATGCCCAAACATTTCCCTTGAGCTGCGCTCAGATCAAATGATTTCAAAGAATCTAAGATGGGTTGAGATTATTTTTTTATTATTCCTGTGTCATGATCCCATTCGTTGGTAAAATATGACAAAGAAAAAAGGTTGGATGGCGCTGCTCACAATCTATTTTTTTATGTCCAAATCATTTGCCTTGAGCTACGCTCAGACCAAATGTTTGGGCATAAAAAAAGACCTTCTTGGAAGGTCTCTTTTTTATTTGTGGAGTCGGAGGGATTCGAACCCTCGTCCAAACAAGCAAACATTAGGCTTTCTACAAGTTTAGTTTATGCTTGGTTTTCGATAATAAGATGGCCATAAACAACCCACTTAAAACTTAGCTTCACAAATCTCGAATTAGCACAGAAGCCTCACTAATCCTAACCCAACTTTATCAATACCATATTGCAACAAACCGCTAGGCAAGGTCTGTTACTAGGCATCTCGTTCTCCTACCTTGTAGTGAGAATGAAGCGCAATTCACTTAGTGAATTAGGCAGCAAGAGCGTAATTATTTTCGCCTGTTAAAAAAACTGCAGTATTGAATTAAAGAGCTATACCACAAAAGCTCCACTTGCTTACATAACGGTTGACCTCGCTGTCAAAACCAGTCGACCCCGATATTATTGGACGCAAAGTAAATTCAATTGCCCAATTATTGGAAATATTTTTACAATTAAAGTGTTCTTTTTAGGAATTAATAACCTCTGGGGTTCTTTCTTAGTCCAAACCTATAAGCTAAACCCGCTAAGATCAGGGTTTGCTCTTTAGAAGCGCCAATTTCAGACCTAACTGCCCAATGGTCACTTAAGTTGAAGGAGGCTCCAAATTCAAAAGTCCAGTTTTGAAGCATCGTCTTTTTAATCTCATATCTAATTTCCGTATCATATACACCAGACTCTGCTAATCCTTCATCAAGGGTTTCTAAAGCTATGTTTTTTGCCGTTAAAACCCGGTTCTCTGCGCGAAGGTCTTCAATTTCCTCTCGGTCCTGAATAGGGTGAAGGTTTGATATTAATACTTTATTATCTTCAATGGTTTGGCTGTTATTAGTCACTCTATTATCAATACCTGTAGCTGTCTCTTATACACATCTGACGCTGCCGACGATCTACTCTGTGTAGA
>CAJXPI010000163.1 GCA_913057875.1 uncultured Flavobacteriales bacterium | reverse complement strand
CGAGATGCTCAGGAGTCTCGTGGGCTCGGAGATGTGTATAAGAGACAGATGCTGAGGTACTTCGCATCTCCTTTTACTATTGTTTGATGAGGAACATCTCGATAGGGCTTGAACTTATTACCATCTACAATAATAAACTCAGGAAGTGGGTTTAATTGTTTTACGGCACGATGCATAGCGGCTATAGAGGCTTGCAAAACATTGAGTTGATCAACTTCTTTTTCATCAACAAAAGAAACTCCAAAACTCAACGCTCTTTCTTCTATGAAAGGCTTTAGCTCCTGACGCTGTCTTTCAGTTAACTGCTTCGAATCGTTTAAAAAAGGATGCTCAAAATCTTCTGGTAAAATCACTGCCGAAGGTGGGGAGTTTAGAGGTAAAAAAATCACCTTCCACGATCCTTGTTATTTGGGTAGAGGAAACGATGTATACGAAGCTCCTCGTGATGTATTGAAAAAAATTGATTCTACTTTGGTAGAAATGGCAAGATCGAGAAGAAATTCTCTGTGTTGTGGTGCCGGTGGTGCGCAGATGTTCAAGGAAGCCGAAAAAGGAGATAAAGAAATTAATGTAGAGCGTACCGAAGATGCCATTGGCGTAAAAGCGGATATTGTAGCTACGGGATGTGCGTTTTGTAACACCATGTTAACAGATGGTGTAAAGCACTTTAATAAAGAAGATGAGGTTCAGGTACTGGATGTAGCTGAATTAATTGCTAGCGCTGCTGATCTTTAAGATATGAGAATTTTAGCATCATTACCCGACCATTCAAGAGTTTGGGTTTACACATCAAATAGAGCGTTTACGGCTGCGGAGGTAGAACAAATTACTGAAATGGGTAATGAGTTTGCTGGTCAATGGCAAGTACACGGAAAAGACCTAAAAGCGGCCTTTGAGGTGGTTTACAATCGGTTCTTAGTATTTGGGGTAGACGAACAAGTAACAGGAGCATCAGGTTGTAGCATTGATAGTTCTGTACGTTTAATGAAAACTATAGAGCAAGAGTTTAATGCGGTGTTACTGGATAAGTTGAACTTAGCATTTCATGGTTCCAAAAATACAGTAGAAGTACTTCCAATGTTCGATTTTCAAAAAGAAATTGATAATGGAGGCATCCATTCGGAAACTATTGTGTTTAATAACTTAGTGGAGACCGTGGGAGAATTAAATAATTCTTGGGAAATTCCGTTAAATAAAAGTTGGCACAACCAGTTGTTGTAGCAACTCGTCACATAAACTATATTTGACGCCAATATTAAAAAATGGGTAGGTATCATAGAACACAAATATCTATGAATGCTAAAAACAAAAATTAATGAAGAGGCTTTTTTTCTTAGTAGTCATTTTTATTTCTGTGGTTGCGGTTCGTTGCTCCCAAGATCCACGCAATGACGCGTGTTTTGATGCAGACTTAAAAGCTTCCATGGCAGATACTAATTGTCCGTTAACCTGCGAAGGCGTTTGTGCCTGTAATGGGGTAACATACTGTAATGAATGTGAGGCCATGAAACAAGGTTTTGCGGTTCATCCAGGAGATACCATTCCGTGTAGTCAGAAATAAACAATCTGTTAATAGTGATATTCCAGTACCGCTCATGATTTACATGAGCGGTATTTTTTTGCTCTTTATTTAACTAGCTTTGGTATTCATCTATAAATACTAAAAAGCAGTTATTATGAGCATCTTAAAAATTGAAAACCTGTCTAAAACCTATCCTAATGGCGTTAAAGCTTTAGACAATGTGTCTATTGAAATTACCAATGGAATGTTTGGATTGTTAGGTCCAAATGGAGCGGGTAAATCTTCATTAATGCGAACCCTGGCTACTTTGCAAGAAGCCGATTCTGGTTCTGCTTTTTTAGATGATATCAATATTTTTCAAGAACCAGAAGAGTTAAGAAAAGTATTAGGTTATTTGCCGCAAGAGTTTGGCGTATATCCAAGAATCACAGCCGAGCAGTTGTTAGATCACATGTGCGTTTTGAAAGGAATTACCAAAAAGAGCGAACGTAAAGAAATGGTAACTTATTTACTGGATAAGGTGAATTTATACGATAAGCGGAACAAAAGCGTAAAAGGTTTTTCTGGGGGAATGAAACAACGGGTTGGAATTGCGCAAGCGTTGATAGGTAATCCGAAATTGATCATTGTTGATGAACCTACCGCGGGATTAGATCCTGGCGAACGTAACCGTTTTTACAACCTGTTAGCTGATGTGGGCCAGGAGGTAATTGTAATTTTGTCTACACATATTGTAGATGATGTACGCGAATTATGTACCAATATGGCCATAATGAACTTGGGTAATTTAGTTTTCCAAGGAGCTCCTCAAACGGCCATTGACGAACTAAAAGGGAAAGTATATCAAAAGATTATTTCTAGAGGTGAATTGGAAGAGTACGGAAAAAACTTCCCAATTATTTCTAATAAAATGGTGGGAGGCCAACCATTAATTCATGTGTTTAGTGAGTCTAATCCAGGAAGCGGATTTGAACAAGTTGCTCCTAATCTAGAGGATGTATTCTTTTCAAAAATCAATACACAGAACGTAATCGTTTAACCCTTAAAAAAGCAATTATGTTTAAAATTTTCTTTTCATCTGAACTGAAGTATACCTTGAAACAACCCATGGTATACATTTTTATGTTTTTAATGGCGTTAATGACCTTCGGTGCCACTGCTAGCGATAGCGTGCAAATTGGAGGCTCAGTGGGGAACATCTTAAAAAACTCTCCATTCGTCATTACAACCTTTGTGACTATCCTCCTTTTATTTGGGTTATTAATCGCTGCGGCTTTCTTTAATAATGCGGCATTACGTGATTACAACAATAACTTTAACGAAATTCTTTTTAGTACACCATTAAGTAAATCGGGGTATTTCTTCGGTCGTTTCTTTGGGGCATTGATACTTTCTACCATTCCAATTTTGGGCGTATTTATTGGTGTGATTTTGGGCTCATGGGTGGCTCCATTAGCGGGCTGGGAAGATGCAGAACGTTTTGGACCATTTTACTTAGAGACCTTTGTAAATAATTACTTCCTCTTCATTTTGCCAAACATGTTTATTGCCGGAACTATCATCTACTCCATGGCAATTGCATTTAGAAGTACGGTGATCTCGTTTGTGGGTGCTATGGGACTAATTGTGGTGTATTTAGTTTCCGGTTCATTTATGTCGGATATTGATAATGAAACCATTGGTGCGTTATTGGATACGTTTGGAATACGAACCTACTCCCTAGAAACGAAGTATTACACACCCATTGAAAAGAACACGTTAAGCCCATCATTTATGGGGTTACTGTTATGGAATAGACTTTTATGGATTGTGATTGGTTCGGGTATATTGGCAGCGTCCTATATGCGATTCTCATTCTTGGAAAAGAATAAAAAGGTAAAGGAATCTAAGGATAAAAAAGAGGAAAGAGTGGAGGTAAGTACCATGCCTAAGTTTGCTCCTTCTTTTGCATCAAATACTAACTGGGCGCAATTTAAAAGCTTCTTTTACACCAATTTTACAAGTATAAGAAAGAGTGTGACATTTAAAATCCTGTTTGTTTTTAGTGCCATTCTATTGGTTACCAGATTATGGAATGGGTTTAGCTATTTCGGGTTACAGTCTTACCCACTTACCTATGAAATTATTGGAGCCATTGATGGATCTACAACGCTTTTTATCATCATTATTTTGGTCTTTTTTAGTGGTGAATTGATTTGGCGTGACCGAGAACAGAAAATTAATGAAGTAATTGATGCTTCTCCGCATAGCTCTATTATTTCATTGAGTGCAAAGGCTTTATCGCTAGTGACGATTGCTAGTTTGTTGAATTGGTTTTTCATTTTCTGTGGAATTATTTACCAATTGGCAAATGGCTATACACGTATAGAGTTGGATGTGTATCTAATTGACTTCTTTATGACCAAATTTCCAATCTATTTTGTTTGGTCGGGTGTTATGATTATGATTCAGGTGCTTATTAATAATAAGTATGTTGGATATTTCGCCAGTATTTTTGTGATTTTCTTTTGGAGTATTGTTTTGTTGATGAGCGACATTTCTTCCAACATGTTAGAAATTGGCGCAGGACCAAGTGTACGTTATTCTGATATCAGTGGTTTTGGACCGGGAGTGGAAGGAGCCATTTGGTTTAACACTTATTGGGGTTTGTTTGGGTTAATTTGCTTAGCCATTGCTGGAGGATTATGGAACAGAGGGAGTTCAAGTTCTTTAAAAGAGCGCATTGCTATTATGAATAAACAAGTACCTAAGGCTTTCAAAATGGGTATTTCTGCATTAGTAGTGGTTTGGTTAGGAGTCGCAGGGTTTGTGTACTACAATACCCAGGTTTTAAATGAATACATGAGCTCTGATGAACGCGAACAATTATCCGTTGATTACGAGAAAAAGTTTAAAAAGTATGAAGGAGTTGATCTTCCTAAAATTACAGATATCAAATATTACATTGACATTTTTCCGAAACAAAGAGATGTGCATGTTAAAGCGTTAATGACGCTTACCAATGAAACGGATAACCCCATTGATTCCATTCATTACAATTACACGAAAACATGGAATCCAGAATTTAATATTCCGAATTCAGAATTGGTGTTTGACGATGAATATTTTGAGTACCGTATCTATAAATTACGTAAAGCCTTACAACCGGGAGAGTCTATAGATATTGAAATTCAAACCAAGTATATTACCGAAGGTTTTCAAAATGGTACTGGAAATACCAGTGTTGTAGAGAATGGAACATTTTTCAATAACATGTCCATTTTACCTACCTTAGGATATAATGCAGGTGTAGAACTTTCAGATAAAACTACTCGAAAAAAGTACGATTTAGCTCCTAAAAAGAGAATGCCAGAATTGGAGGTAAATTGTTCTAAGAATTGCATGTCAAATTACCTAAGTAATGGACACTCAGATTACATCAATGCGGAAACCGTTATTTCTACTTCTAGTGATCAATTAGCCGTAGCTCCTGGGTCTTTATTAAAAGAATGGAAGGAAGGAGATAGAAATTATTACCACTACAAAGTAGATCATATTTCGCAAGATTTCTATTCGTTTATTTCCGCCCGTTTTGAAGTTGCAACAAGAGAGTGGAATGGTGTTGATATTGAAGTTTACTACGACAAAAAACATGAAGTCAATATTGATATGATGTTAGATGCGGTAGAACGTTCATTAACGTATTATTCTGAAAACTTTGGGCCTTATTACCACAAGCAATGTAGGGTAATTGAGTTTCCTCGTTATTCCACATTTGCGCAAGCATTTCCTGGAACGATGCCGTATTCTGAGTCGTTTGGTTTTGTAACTAACCTAGAAGATGAATCAGATAATAATGTGATTGATGCAGTAATAGCACATGAAATGGCACACCAATGGTGGGCGCATCAGGTAGTGGGAGCCGATATGCAAGGTGGAACAATGATGAGTGAGAGTTTCTCAGAATACTCTTCGTTAATGACCATGAAAAACATGACGGATGACCCAATGAAAATGCGCGACTTTATTAAATACGATCACGACCGTTACCTTAGAGGTAGAGGGCAGGAACGTATTAAAGAGCAACCGCTGTATAAAGTAGAAAATCAGCAATACATTCATTACGGTAAAGGAAGTGTGATTTTATATGCGCTCCAAGATTATATTGGTGAGGATAGCGTAAACAAAGCGATGCGCACCTTCTTAGATGAGTTCAAATACAGAAAACCTCCATATCCAACTTCGCTTGATTTTATGCGTCATTTAGATCCGGTAGTACCTGATTCAATGAAGTATTTGGTAGATGAATGGTTTAAAGAAATCACCTTATACGACAATAGGTTAAAAGAAGCCAAATACACGGAACTTCCGAATGGTAAATATGAAGTGACTTTGCAATTGGAAACCACCAAAATCAAAGCCGATTCTTTGGGTAAAGAAACTAAAGTGGCCATGAACGACTGGGTAGATATTGGGTTATTTGCGGATGCAGATGAAAAGGATTTAATGTACCAGAAACGGGTAAAGTTTAATCAACCTCAAATGGAATTTAAAATCATCGTAGATTCCATTCCAGCCAAAGCGGGTATCGACCCAAGACATATCTTAATTGATAGAGTGTATAAAGACAATATTAAAACCGTTAAGCAGGCAGAATAAGAATCAAATAATAAAATCAAAATGGCGCTAAGAAATTGGCGCCATTTTTTTGTGGTGAATTTGGGGTAAAGTATCAAATATCACCTTCCTCATTCTTTTTAGCGCTAATTTTGCACTCAAATTATATGCAATGAAACCAACAGAATTAAAAGCCAAAGTAAGCGAGTCAACCGGAATTGTGGTTTACTTTAAAAATGACAAGTGCGCGCCTTGCATGGCTTTACGTCCAAAGGTGGAAGAGTTGTTGCAAAATGATTTCCCTAAAATGGATTTTGTAATCGTAGATACCGTAGATCAACCCTTGCTGGCTAGTGAATTTAACGTATTTGCCAATCCAACCATCCTGGTGTTTTTTGAGGGTAGAGAATACATCCGTAAAAGCAAGTACATCGGAACGGGTGAATTAGCCCAAGAAATAAGTCGCTTGTACGAAATGGTGTATTAATCCAGCCTATATACAGGCAATTGGTTTTTTACCACAACATCTAACGTATCGTAATATAACCTGGCATTTCTGGAAGCGTTTTGAGCGGGTAACCCCAAAATTAAGTTCTCTATAGCTTTAGTGGTATCACCGCGTTCTAGCTCCATTTGGCCCCAATAAAAATACACCTGTGAGCCTGTCTCTTATACACATCTGACGCTGCCGACGAT
>CAJXPI010000162.1 GCA_913057875.1 uncultured Flavobacteriales bacterium | reverse complement strand
CTACACAGAGTAGATCGTCGGCAGCGTCAGATGTGTATAAGAGACAGGAACAATAAGTCTTTGGTGAATAGCTTCAGTTCCTACTTGAATAGAAATCAAATAAACTCCCTTAGCTAATTTAATTTCTGACAGATTGAAAATATGTTTTCCGGAACCGAAATACGATTTGTTTTGAATCACTTGTGATTGTCCAATCAAATTGGTTAACGAGATCTCTACATCATTACCTTGAGTCAGTGAAAACTCTACAAATCCAATGCTTTTCATTGGATTAGGGTAGGTTTTTACCTGGTATTTTTGAATCAATAAATCTTCTGTTGAAACTCCGTTTGCAGAAACGGTAAAAGACCAAGTGTCACTCCACGGTTGCGTTTGCCCGCCTTTAATTAAACGAACTCTCCAATAGTAGGTAGCTCCATTTGTTAAGGTGCTTGGTGTAAATTCTGTGTCTGGGCCATCAACGGCTGAAATATAATTGTTAATTCCGGTTTGTAAATTAGCGCTACTAAAACCGGCATCTGTATCTAATTGATATTCGTATGAATCAACACCACCACCGCTTGCTCTCCAAAGAATTTTCTCGGTACTGGAAACGTTCGATTGTCCATCCCAAGGATATTTTAATTGAGCTGTATTGTTGTAAGAGCCAGTAATATTGAAATCATCAATAAATACATTGTTTCCTTCATCATTTGTAAAGACAAATTTGAATTGACTACTTTTTGATAAAACGCTTCCAGAAATATTATTTACCGTAAAGGTTTTGTAGTCACCATTCCCAGAAGGAATAAAGCTACCTGGGGTAATAGGCGCGTTGCTCATGGTAGGGCCAATTGCCGACCATCTTTGAGTCCATGTTTTACCACAATCATCCGACATATACATCGTTAGTCTTGAAATATCAGCACTAGTTTTTTGTGCGTAAGCTATTTTAAAACTTACACTAACAGTTGAAAACACTCGTAAATCGTAGGTAGTTGTTAAAATCTCGTCATTGGTTTCTTGTTCGTTACCATGATTTTTTAAACGGATACAGGCCGACCCATTAATGCCATTACCTCCATCAGAAACAAACTCGTAACTATCTTCGTAATCATTTACGGCATACCATTTTTCATGATTTAATTGATTAATGGTAGAGAAATCCTCAAAATATGGAGCTTGATTACCAAAAGTAGGGTTTACCATTATGTATCCTATTTTGTTTTCTGAAACGGTATTAGTCCCATTGTTAGCGGTAAGTGCCACATTATACAAACCCGCATTTTCGTAAATTTCCGTAGGGTTTTGGTTTGTGGAAGAACCGTTAACTCCACCGTTCAATATCCAGTCCCAGTTTGAGGCATCATATTGACTTTTATCCGTGAAATCTATGCTTTCAAATTGGCAAATGTTAATTCGGTTGGCTGAAAAATTCGCTGCTGTTAATTGGCCTACTCCAGTAGCATTTAAGTTAGATGAAGTAGATAATTGATTTCTAGATGCTACACTGGAGTTTAATGCTGCAGAAACTACATTTACTTGGCCTTCTGTAAACATAACAGTACAGTCCGCATAATCCATGTGGTTTTGAATGTTATCTAAAGAGTTACAAGATGTGCCATTTAAATTGCATCCAAAAGTTCCAATGCATAAAGGGGTATCATTAATGCCATCATCTGTATTACAATTACTTGATAAACCTGGTTCATTGGTGTTACCCCAAGTATGTGAGAGGTTTAAATAATGCCCAATTTCATGGGTAATTGTTCTGGCATATAGCGGTTGACCAGTACCAATACTTCCAATGTATTGCGATAAGCAAATAATACCATCACGAGTTGGAATAGATTGCGCAGATGCAGGTTTATAGGCATATGCAAGAACTCCATTTGGAATACCTCCATTTGGAGCCCATTGTTTAACCACCCAAATATTTAAGTACATGGCGCGATTCCAAGAGTTCAATTTGGCACTTTCGCCACCTTGATTGGTTAAAGAAGAAACAATTCTATCAATTCCATTCGTTGCATTTCCACTTGGATCTTTTCTTGCTAAACGGAATTCAATTTCCATATCTCCAATTCGACTTTGAAAACTAGAAATGACATCTGTTAAATCATCATTGGAGGCACTGTAATCTTCATTCAAGATACGCATTTGATCATGAATTTGGGCATCACTAATATTTTCCACTCCATTTTGATGAATAACATGGAAAACTACAGGAATTACTTTTTTGGCGCGTGAACCTCTTTGGTTTTGGGCTAATGCAGTTTCTTTTTGAAGTTGCTTGTCAGCCTCAATAATTTGAGGTTCAAGATTTGGATTTTCATGTATTAATTGTTCTTCCACATGTACTTGTCCGCACCAGTGTTTGGATTTTTGTGCATTTGAAATAAATGGGGTTAGAAAAACCAGGGAAAGCGTAATTGTTACTTGAAAAAGTGACTTCATAGCTGAATAAAATTTTGGGTCGCTAAAATAGTGTTTTTAGGAGGGCGAGTAAAATAAAATGCTAGGCAGAGCCTATAATTAACCATGAAATATTCTTATTTATGAAAATATTAAGAATTAGAGTTGGCAACCCTTTCAATATCTGTTGCGGTTTTAGTTCCAATGCTAATGAATATCATTTTCTTTTTATTGAGTAATTAATTCGAGTTTTAAGGTTTTCAATTTATGAGGTTACCCGATGGACGATGAATTTCATTTTTTCTTTGGTCTTATGTACTATTTTTGCCCCGCAAAAAATGCTGGTGATGAAAGATTATTTGGTAGATAAGATTGAAGAGATTTCGTTTGAACGAGTAGAGTTAAATGACTCCTTGTGGCAAGCGGGTGTTTTAGATTCTATAACCATAGTAGAGCTCGCAGTAGACATTGAAGAGGAGTTTGGTATTGATATTCCATTTGATGAGATTATTGAAGCTAATTTTGAAACTTTGGGTCGATTGATGGCCTTTATTGAAAAAAAGCAGAATGCTTAAATCTCTAATTAGATATCATTTAATTCCTATTCTGTTTGCTTTGTTTGCTGCAATATCTGTGGTTTATATCGTTATGGAGGGTTTTTATGTGGAGCCAGAATATGAATTGTTAACCGTTGAAGGCACGCAAGAAAAAATTAGGGGTAAATATTCTAACCTGCTAGAAGGGGAACAGGCGGAGATTGATTTGTTGGGTAGTCTTAAAAAGTCCAATCAAATAACCATATTTGGATCATCGGAGTTATCTCTTAGCGATTATGCCAGTTACCATTTTTTACCGGATAGTATAGGAATACCTGCCTTGGGATTTGGACACGCATACCATCAAAACCTTAGTATTTTAATTGAGTTATTGGCCGCTAAAGATTATCTAAAAGAGAGTAAGGTGTGTATATTATTGAGCCCAGGATGGTTTAATACTAATGGAACTAATGTTGAGGCATTTATTGAATTTGCACAACCCAATTTAATCAACAAAATTTGGAATGACACATCCATTTCGTATAAATATAAGATGCATATTGGACGTTATATTCATCAAAACTATTCCCATATAAATGGGGTTTCACCAAATATGGATAGACTGAAAAATATGTATGTTAAGGATAAGGATTTGGGAATATATCATAAAAGTCGAAACTTTTTGATTCAAAATTTGATTGGAGAAAGGAAACAAACCAATACGACTTATGAGGTTGAAGTTATCGCGAATTCAGTGAATAGAACCTGGAACGGAGATTTTGAGGAGTCTAAAAGAATTTTACAAAAAGAGTTTGTGTCTAAAATAACCAATAACGAAATTTATGTTTATGATGATTATTTCTCCAAGTATTTGGCAAAAGAGGACGGCACTTTTAATTTGAGACCCATTCAAATTGTGGAATTAGATGGGCGAGAGGAATACAATGATTTTTTATTGGTTTTGCAATTCCTAAAAGAAATGCAAGTGAATGCAAGTTTTGTTATCCAACCCTTTAACCCTTATTTCTATTCCGGTACCGAAGACTACGCCAAAGTAATGAATCGGGTAGAAAGGGATATTGCAGGTTATGGGTTCCCTAGTCTAAATATGTATGTTCCTAAAAAAGAGGATTACCAACCTGCAACACTCAAAGATGTGATGCATTTGGGTGATTATGGATGGATGACGATTAATGAATTTTTAATGGAAACCTATCATGAATAAGTCTAAAGTTTTAAGAAATACTCTGATTTATTTTTTGCTAATAGTTGGGTATATATTTCTTTATGTAGCAAAATTTGAATTAATTCTTAATCCAAATATGGATATGGAACCAACATCTAATGTGAGTTTTGTATATCAACAGTTTTAGTATGGAATTGAATCATTCACTACCATTTTCTGATTTACAGTTTTTCTATTTTTTAGGAGCAGCCGTCTTATTCATTTTTATGGGTAAGCTTATTTCCGGAAAAAAAGTAGCCTACAAATGGTTATTGGCTATTCTTAACATTACATACATCAGCTTACTATTTACCAAACCATTGGAGATTCTAATTATAATTGTGGTGCTGTATTTAATGGTACTTGGATTGCGAAAATGGTATCCAAAGGATAAGATTTTAATTCCGATGTTGCTCTTGGCTTTGCCTGTTTTTATTATGAAAAGCATGGTGTTTTTCCCAGTAGAGGGACAAACAGATTTTGTAGCTGAAGTACGTAGGATTATTCAAATTGCTGGGTTGTCTTATATGGTTTTTAAGGTAATTGGTTTATACATTGACGAACGCAAAACCCCGGGTAATATCTCCTTTTTATCCTTTTTCAATTTCACCGCTTTTGTACCTACCCTTTTGATTGGCCCTATTGATCGGTTTAAACGTTTTGATACAGATGTAAACAATGGATACGCCCAAATGAATGCTTCTTATTTTGCCAAGGGGTGGAACAATTTTGTTTTGGGGGTATTATACAAGTTTATTATTGCCGAAGCTATTAGAAGAGTAGTAATGGTGAATTTGATAGATGATGGGTCAATGATTTACCATTTTTCTTACATGTATACCTACTTGCTGTATTTGTTCTTTGATTTTGCGGGTTATTCTTTATTAGCCATTGGTTTTGGTAATTTTATTGGAATTGATGTACCTATCAACTTTGACAAACCTTTCTTTTCGGTGAACCCAAAAGAATTTTGGAAACGTTGGCATAAGTCGTTAGGCGATTGGTTAGGCGATTATTTTTTCAAGCCTATTTTCAAAGATTTAACTACTCGAAAAGTTTTCACCTCAATTACCCGTCAAAATATAGCACTGTTCATGACCTTTACTTTAATGGGTTTTTGGAACGGTTTTGAATTGCACTATATAGCAAGTGGAATGTTATTCGGCCTATATTCGGTAGGGCACAATTATTATGTGTACCGATGTAAAAAAGGCAAAAGAGATGTGATATTTGGAAATCTAAAACCGCAAATGGTAAGATACATTTCTATCTTTATCATGTTTAATTTGACGGCATTCGCCATTTATATTTTCAGCGGAAAACTGTTTTAGTCATGAAATTTTGCTTTGATACCAAAACGTTTATTGAGTGTGATCTGGAACCGCAAAAGTTAGCGGTGGTAGGGGTAGACGAATCCTTAACTTGGAATCAGTTTATGCAAAGGGTAAACACTTTGGAAAAAGATTTTAAAGCTAAAGGTTTAGACAAAACGGGTTCGCCTGTAATGGTGTATGGGCATAAAAGTGCGCAAATGTTGGTGGCGTTTTATGCTATGATGAAATTGGAGATTCCATACATCCCATTAGATAAATTTTATCCAAAAGAACGCCTACAAAAGATTGCTGAAATTTCTGCTAGCGAAGTAGTAATAAATACTACGGCAGATCGCATTGGTATTACTAACACCAATGAAGTTCAGATTACTGGATACGAAATCAATTTCATTCAATCGACTGAAATAAAAGCGAGTCAAGAAAAATCTTATGATCCACTAGTTTACATCATTTTCACGTCCGGTTCTACAGGTGAGCCAAAAGGAGTTCAAATTAGCTCAGAGGCCGTTCAATCTTTTACGCGTTGGATGAGCTTAGATTTTGGTTTTTCAGCTACAGATGTATTTGTAAACACAGCAGTCCTAAGTTTTGATCTGTCTGTTTTTGAGGTGATGACTTTTGGAAAGCTAGGAGCCACTTTGTTGCTTAACTCAAAAGAGCAAACCGCAGATCCTAATTTACTAATTCCACGAATTGAAGAGTTTAAAGGCAGCATTTGGGTTTCTACCCCATCTTTTGCTATGATTTATGCACGAATTAAGAATGAAACACGATTAAACTCGGTGCATTCCTTTCTGTTCTGTGGAGAAGTATTACCTAATGATCTTGCGCAAAAACTAAAAACCAATTATCCTCAAGCTAGGGTTTTAAATACCTATGGGCCAACAGAGGCCACTGTAGCTACAACATTGGTAGAGATTACACCAGAAATTATTGAAAAACATAAATCGTTACCCGTTGGAACTTCCAAGCGTGAAAGTCAGTTGCTAATTGAGGAAGGTGAAATCATTATCGTGGGGCCAAATGTGTCCAAAGGGTATACCAACAATGCAACCTTAAATGCCGAGAAATTTATCACCATTGATGGGCAGCGAGCCTTCAAAACGGGTGATCATGGACACTTAGAAGATGGAATGCTATTCTTTAGTGGTAGAAATGACGACTTGGTAAAATTGCATGGATATCGTATAGAATTAAACGAAATCTCCAGTGCAATCAATGACTTAGACTATGTTTTACATGGAGAAACCATTGCGCTAAAAAGAAATGGGTCTGTAAAGAAAATTGTGAGTTTGGTAAAAACTGCGAATAATGACGTTTCCAGTACGCAAATCAAAGAAGATATTTCAAATATTCTACCTCCCTATATG
>CAJXPI010000161.1 GCA_913057875.1 uncultured Flavobacteriales bacterium | reverse complement strand
CAGCGTCAGATGTGTATAAGAGACAGAGATACCACATTTGATAAAAATGTAAAAACCAAAAGGGCTATTAAATTTCAAAATGGTATGCTTTGTATTATGAAATAATTTCTGAATGAAAGGTCGGATTATTGTTTTGATGGGTGCGGCAAGTTTTGGCATACTTTCTACCATTGTAAAATTAGCCTATGCCCAAGGTTTTAATGTGAGCCAAGTAGTGACTAGCCAATTGTGGTTAGGCGCATTTTTTTGCTGGTTGCTAGTGCTGGGTTTTACGCTTTTTAAACCCTCTATTTCGTTTAAATTAAAAAACGATTGGAAAATTATTACTTCTGGGTTTCCGCTAGGGCTAACCAGTTTTGCCTATTATCAATGTGTCTCCTACGTACCGGCTTCCATTGCTATTCTGTTACTTTTTCAGTTTGTATGGATGGGTGTGATACTGGATATTATATTCAAAAAACAAATTCCTTCTCGACTTCAGTTTTTGAGTGTTTTTGTCCTTGTATTTGGAACTATTCTGGCCTCTGGCATGATGGATCAATCGGAAATGATTTGGAGTTTTCCCGGTATAGCTTATGGTTTATTGGCCGCCCTTGGATATGCTATTTTTATCTACGTTAACGGTTCTGAAAATAGTAGTCATTTTATGCTTACTGCGGCATTACGGAGTACGGGAGGTGCAATATTCTCCATGCTCTTCTTTTTACCTTGGAATGGGCTAGATGGGATTTTAAGTAATGGATTACTTAATTACGGAATTCCCTTAGCCATATTTGGATTGGTTATACCACCCGTGTTTTTTGCGTACGGGATTCCTAAAATTGGTGCTACTGAAGCTTCTATTATTAGTGGCATAGAACTACCTGTAGCGGTTTTAAGCGCTTCCTTGGTTTTACATGAAAACGTAAGTATTTGGCAGTGGTTAGGGGTGGTCCTAATTTTGGTTGCTATTACCGTGCCTCAATTGAAAGGGGTGAATAAATTCAAAGGTCTTAATAAAACAAATACAAAAAGCCATTAGTAGAAACTCACTTTTCTATTGGCTACGACTCCGTGACTTTTGTGAGCCGCTACCAAACTACCACACCTTTGCGGTTCATTACGGGCACGTCTTCTTCTAATTCGGGGGTAATTACATGTGAACCAAAAATGTATTTCTTTTCGTAAAGCTTGTTTTCAAAGAAAAACGTCACCCAATATTCGTTGTTCATATGGAATACCTCTGGAGTAATGGGTTCAATCTTAGCAGCCGTTTTAGCAGGTACTCCACCTATCATATGACGCATTACAGAAGTCTTGGTTTCTTGACCAATTTTGTTTTCCAAATAACCTTTTGAAGTTACCATAACAGCGTCAATCATTTCGGGTTTGTTGTTAACGATAAACACATTCCATGTTTCTTGTCCTTCAATCATTTCTTTAACAGCCGCTACATGTACGTCTTTTACTTCTGGAATATCAATGTCTTTTTTCATGCCCTAAAAATTGAAATGCAAAATTAGGGGTAACATGTAAATTATGTTTCATTTTATTCGTCTTTTCCCTAGTTAGGATTACTTCGTTTCTCAAGCCCATTTTTTTTACAAGTCCAGAAACTTATGCCCAAACTATACTGTTTTCAACCTATTTAATTGACTAAACCTCCAGGCTGCTAATAGTCCAAGAAAAGAAAAGGCCGCTAACATCATAAACACATGTTGATGACCTTGCGCGCCCGGTGAGACATCCAGTAAATAACCCATAATAGGCCCTACAAAAATATCAGGCGTATATCCAACTACAGAAATTAATCCCACTGCGGTTCCGGTTACTGCGACTGGAATTTTCCCTTCTTGCATAGCCGCAAAATAAAGGGTGCGAACAGCATAAGTCCCAGAAGCAGCAATAACCAAGGAAAGAATAAACACTCCTACAACACCAGGATGTAATACTCCCGATGAAAATATTACCGCCCCTACAAGCATAACCAAAAAGCCAATTATCATCCAAAGTGACGCTCGTGTTTTATCGGCCAATAAACCAATAGCAATACATACAATTGGGCGTAAATACAACTGAAAAGTACCCACTTGAGCTGCTTCTACCTCATCAAACAACATGATTTCTTTAGCATAAAGCGAGAAAATATCAGTCAACTTGTACCCTACATAGGCACATAAAACAATGACCATTAACAGCCATACGGACGGAATTTTCATCACTTTGCTGATATTATTCCAAGATGAATTTGTTTGTAGGTGCGTCTCCTTTTCAGTAGGATCAGATTTCATTGCAAGAAATACCATAACACCAACTGTCGCCACCATTGCGGAGGTAAACAAAATCACATATCGAAACCCTTCTTGACGTTCCATACTACTCATTTGAGTTGCATAAGAATCCACAAATAAAGAAAAAATGAACACGCCAATAGCACCCATACTAGCCGCTACAAAACCTCTACCTCCCTCTAAAAACCCAAAAGCCTTTCCTTGACTCAATTTCCCGCCCCACATTCGGGTAGCTTTAATCATAGCTCCCCAGAATAAGAAAATGGTGGTGAATCCCCAATAGCCAAACAACACGCGCATCATAATATATGATGGAAAAGTGGCCATATACAATCCGCCAAGCGCTGTAAGAATTAAGGCACTCGCTAACAATTTTTGAGGCGGGTATTTATCCGCTAGAGTACCACCATACAAATAGGACAGTAGAGCTACTACTCCATACACTGAAAAACATGCACCCAATTCAAAATTGTTTAATCCGAAAACCTCTAAAAATGTAGGTCTAAAAATTCGAGCCAATACAAATGGTAAAATAAATACTGATTCTCCAGCCAGTATTAATAGCACGATCTGTAAGAAGTTGGTTGAACCAGTTTTTGGCATTTTTTCGATTGAAAATATTATCTCTCACAAACATAGGTGAAAAAAGGTGCCGCTACGCTGTAGCTCTAACTCTTGCTGTTAGCCCGCCCAAGGCTCACGCCACGAGCTACGGAGGTGGCGCTCCTCTGGATCTGACTTTTGGGATACGGCCCTTCGAGACAATTTCATCAACTGCGCTGGTAAAATCGCTCAGGGACCTTTGACTTTTGGGCATCAGGAACCCATAATGGTTCAGCGTAACGTCTTTCGTAACGCTGGTATTAACTAGCGCACTGGCCTATGTTTGAAACATTTAAAATTGCTTTTGGCTTCAAGTAAACCCGGGGATTACCTTCGGTTTTCCTCTTGTCCTTCTAATTCCGAATAAAATCTAACTGCCTGCGGCAGTTATTTTACAAGCCTCCTCAAAAAGCTTCAAGTAAACTTGAGCTTTTTTCGGGTCTTGTAAAATTAAACTTCGTTTAGATTTTATTCTTAGTCGGGGTGAGAGGATTCGAACCTCCGATCTCGCGCCCCCCAGACGCGCACTTTAACCGGACTAAGCTACACCCCGCTTTAGGTTACGAAGATATTTGTTCTTTTGAAAAAGAAAAGAAAAAAATTAAAATACCGCATACAACGTTAAATAACCATTGCTCCAAAAATTATTGGAATATGCTTTTTAAGCATCCTACTTTTGGGTAAATAATCAATACCATATGAAAATAATAATCCGTACTATTCTTTACGCCCTATTAACCCTAGTGCTGTACTTAGGTCTCATTTTTGGTTTATTCTTTAAAGGCATGAACTGGGATTTTTACTTTGAATCTACCGAAGAAATGGTAGATGAAATAGGCGAAATTCCTTCCAATACTTCTTTTGCTTTGAAAGAAGTTAGCTCGTTAAAACTTTGGATAATGAAATCGTCTAGCGTGTTTTTCAAGAAGTTTCAAAAACTAAACGATGCTAACATCTACAACATGATGTATCAAAGCGATGGGAATTTAGTTTCCGGTATTTTGATGACTCCTAAAACTCCTGGGCCGCACCCATGTGTAATCTATAATCGAGGGGGAAACCGTGATTTTGGTCGAATAGGTTTTAAGCAAATATCAAATGTATTGGATGATTTGGTTTCTAATGGTTATGTGGTTATCGCGAGTAATTATAGGGGTAATAACGGTGGACAAGGTGCCGATGAATTTGGTGGCGCTGATGTGGCTGATGTTACCCATTTAATTTCCATACTGGAAGAGTTAGAAATAGCCGATGCTTCTAAAGTGGGCATGTATGGTGTAAGTCGTGGAGGAATGATGACCTATGAAGTCCTAAAGAACCAAGGTAAGATTCAAGTGGCAGTGGTAAAGTCAGGATCTACTGATTTGTTTAAGGACCTCACTCACCCTGATACCAGCGATTTTGAGAAATATATCTACGGGCAAATGATTCCTGATTATTATACTAATATAGAGGCTTCACTTTCTGCCCGATCTGCCGTTAAATGGCCAGATCAAATGAAACGCGTTCCGTTGTTGATGTTGCATGGATCTGGAGATAAACGAGTAGTGTATGAAGAAGCTTTTGATTTGGCCAACCTACTAGATGAAATACAATATCCGTATCAATTGGTTACTTATACCGATGATGATCATTTATTATCGAAACATAAAAGAGAATCTAAGGCTAGGACCTTGGAGTGGTTTGATAGGTATTTGAAGGAAGGAAAGGAATTTGAGGTAGAGGATTCACGGGTTACAGTGGATTAGCACGGTAAATCAATCCCCCTGTCGCTCCTTCTTTATTATAAATTACTCAGTTGCTACCGCAACCTCTCTGAAAATGCTTTGCATTTTCTCCCTTGGAGGAGGGAGAATTCACACCGTAAATTCAAGATTTGTTGCTACCGCAACAAATCCCAAATCCTTCCTTCGTCAGGATTTGGGGGATTGAAAATAGGGTTTAAAAAACAAAAAAGCCGTTAATTTCTTAACGGCTTTTTTATTATGCTTTGTATTTCAGTTTGGGAGATCTTCCTTTTTTGAAAATCTTGTTACTATTGTGTGTCCCTTTTCGTAACTCCTTTTGTTCTTCGAAAGGGAGTTTGATGATTTCCTGACATTCGGTAGAACAACAGGTATCCATTTTTTCTTGACATTTTGGACATTGGATAAATAGCAAATGACACGCTTCATTGGCACAATTCACATGCGAATCAAATGGTTCACCACATTGATGACAGTTGGAGATTACGTCATCCGAAATTCGCTCGGCTCTACGTTCATCAAAAACAAAATTTTGTCCCTTGAACTTATTGTCTACCCCGTCTTGATTAACCTGACGCATGTATTCAATAATTCCACCTTCCAATTGGTAAACGTTCTTGAACCCTTTATGCTTGAAATATGCACTGGCTTTTTCACAACGAATTCCTCCAGTACAGTACATCACCAAGTTTTTATCCTCTTTGTGCTCTTTTAGATCATCTTCAATAATATCTAAAGAATCTCTAAATGTATCTACATCTGGAGTCACCGCCCCTTCAAAATGACCAATCTCACTTTCGTAGTGATTTCGCATGTCTACCAATACGGTTTCCTCTTTTGAGATTAACTCATTGAATTTCTTCGCTTTTAGGTGAACTCCAATATCCGTTACATCAAACGTATCGTCATTTAATCCATCGGCTACAATCTTTTCGCGGACTTTCACTTTCAGTTTCAAAAACGATTTATTGTATTGCTCTACCGCAACATTTAATCTAATTCCATTCAAAAATGAAATAGAATCAAGATGATCCTTAAATTCATGAAAGCGATCTGCCGGAAGAGATAACTGGGCATTAATTCCTTCATTAGCTACGTAAATACGTCCTAATACATCTAGGTTATCCCATGTAATGAATAAATGATTGCGCAATACTTGTGGATTGCCAATGTGGTGATACGTATAAAACGATATCGTTAAACGGTCTTTACCCGCCTCGTCAATGAGACGTGCACGCTCCTCAGCGCTTAACTTATTATACAGTTGCATGCTATAAATAAATTTTGCGTTTGATTTATAATTGAGGCCGCAAAAGTAGTGATTAAGTTGGAAGTAGGAAGACCGAAGTCGGGAGACGGCCCTTCGAGACAATCAGCCAGGCTGATTCCTCAGGGACCTTTGCTCTTGGTTGCTGTTGACCTGGGGTCAATCTCCCTGTCGCTGGACTACTTTCAAGTTCTAGTGAAAAACTCTGGATAATGAAGGTTAAATAGCTGGATGTTTCGTAACTTTAATACTCAAAATAACAGCTATGAAAAGGTTCATTTTATTGCTACTCATTATTCCATTATTTGCTACTTGTCAAAGTCAAAACACTATGATTGATAAAACTGTTGTGAAAGAGTTGGTACTGGAAAAGTACTTAGGTACTTGGTATGAAATTGCACGTTACGATCATTCGTTTGAGCGAAATTTAGTGGGGGTAACTGCCACTTATTCTATGCGTGAGGATGGAATGATTAAGGTAGTTAATGCCGGATATAAGAAAACATTAGATGGTAAACGAAGTGAGGCTATTGGAAAGGCTAAAATCCCAAATTCAGAGGAGCCTTCTAAATTGAAAGTCTCTTTTTTCTGGATTTTCTACGGAGATTATTTTGTACTGGAATTAGATCCCGATTATCAATGGGCGGTTATTGGTAGTAGTTCTGATAAATATTTATGGATACTATCTAGAACTCCACAAATGGATGCGGATTTGTATCAGGGGTTGTTAGATGGTTTGACTGGGCGGGGATATGATGTTTCTAGGTTGATTGAAGTGGCTCAGAAATAGATTTTCTATCTCATTGACCAAAATGAAATTAATTTGACTTCTCCTTTTACCATTTGATTTAAAAATAAATTTCCAGATTATTAAAAATTTTCTAACTGAAATTTCTTCTTCATTTTGGCTTGACCCAAAACGAAGCAACCGACCGCAGGGAGTTCACGGCTTTCTGATAAAAACACAGCCGTAAAACTGTCTCTTATACACATCTGACGCTGCCGACGATCT
>CAJXPI010000160.1 GCA_913057875.1 uncultured Flavobacteriales bacterium | reverse complement strand
ACGAGATGCTCAGGAGTCTCGTGGGCTCGGAGATGTGTATAAGAGACAGGTATTCCGATTGTGATTAACGCTGGCGACTTTTTTATTGCCTCCAATACAATTACACAATTACAACCTGAATACATTAGAGGTTCCTTTGGTTCTGAGCACAGTTCGCAAAAGGAAACCAATGAACCACTTGATATTTTTGACAATGTGAAATCAGGTTTTCTAACCCTGGAAGAAGCCTCTATGGATTTCACTATAAATAATGAAGCGGGCATGGATCTTACGGTAACTGTAAATGAAATTTCTGGATGGAATTCTACCAATCAAACTGGCGTTACTTTAAACAGCCCACTTTCTAATAATTCTATTAATATAAATAGGGCTACGGAAACGAATGGCATTTACTCGTCTCCAAAATCAAGTGCTCATATTACGGAGCTAAATGATGAAAACTCCAACCTAACTGAATTTATAGCTAACCTACCCCATGCATTGAGCTACGACTTTGAAATTGACCTAAACCCTCTAGGAAATGTGAGTGCTGGAAATGACTTTATTTACAATAACACGGGAGTTGAAATCAATTTAGATGCAGAAATCCCTTTAAACTTTAACGCTTCAAACTTGGTTTTAATTGACACATCCGATTTTGAAATCGACTCTACTTCTCAAGAAGATGTAAACCAAATTATTGGAGGAAACCTAAACATTTATTCTGAAAACTGGTATCCATTTGATTTGTTTCTCCAGTTTTATTTACTGGATGACCAGAATAATATTATAGATTCCATTTTTACTCAAAACGCACAAATTAATGGTGGAATTCCAATTTTTGGTTTGGTTGACGACCCTCAAATTTCGCTAATAAAAGCGCCAATTAGTCAAGAAAAAGCAAATCGATTATATCAAACAGTGCGAATAATAACAAAAGCGAGAATTAACTCTACCTCCACAGAGAATATTCGAATTTTTGAATCCTATTTTCTAGAAACCAAAATCGTGGGTGATTTTGAATACCAAGTAGCTATTGACTAAATGAAAAAGTTAATTACCATAGCACTATTTATTGCACCTGTATTTTCATGGGCGCAGATATTGGATAGAAATAAAGACTACCAAACGAATGATTCTACCAAAATAGTTTTCGGGATACGAAGTGATGGTTTTAATAATTCAACCGCCCTAACCGCAAGAGTCTTAAATAATGTTTTTTATGGTGGCTTTATTGACGACACCCAAAAAGACCATATGATTAATCGTGCAAAACCCATTAATTCCTCAGGTTCCATTTTGAACGCATCACTTTATTATTCACAAAGAATTGATTCAATAAATGGGAAAAAACAAAGTGGATTAAACTTTTTTGGAAATTTGGCAAGCAGGCAAGAAAACCTGGTTTTATTTAGTGATAAGGCGCTACAATTCACACTAAATGGAAATAAGCAATTTGCCAATCAAACGGTAAGTTTAACTCCCCTAGAATACAACCATTTTAGATATACACAGTTTCAATTTGGACTTAGAAAAGATTTCAAAAATGGAAATGGATTTACTTTTGGAACTTCCTTTCTGTATGGAAACACGAGTCAATACATCACAGTGGATCGGTTAGATGTATTAATATCCGAAACGGGAGATCGCTTAAGTACCGATGCTGAAATAATAATGAATGAGACCAACACAGACAATCAAAATTACATGGCCTACAACGGAGCTGGATTAAGCTTTGATTTAGAAGGTCGTTTTGCAGTCCAGTTACTCGCAGATTCCACGAATCCCGGAATTTTTCATTTTGCCATATCCGACTTAGGGTTTATTCAATGGCATGGAAATTCTACTCAAACAGAGATTGATACGTTTTATTCCTACTCCGGTTTGCATGTTGAAAATATTTTTGATCCAAATAGCAATATAACAGGGAGCCCTGAAAACCTTTGGGACAGTGTGGCGACACAATCACAAAAGCCATATCTATTATACACGCCTAGCACCCTTCATTTCTTCTTGGAGCAATCCTATAAAAAATTCATTTTCAAACTTGGTGGCGCACACCGAAACAAGGCATTCTTTTACCCTTACTTTTATGGAAAATGTGGCTACCAATTCCCAAAAGGATTTACGCTTAGCGGTCAATTTAATTATGGTGGTTATGGAAAGCTGGGAGGTGGATTAGAAATCAAACATGAAGGTAAAAACCATATTTTAGAATTAGGCAGTACCAACGTAGAAGGATTTATTTCTCCCGACAAATGGGGTGGTCAAAGTATTTACTTTCAAATAGCAGCTAAACTATGAGACTAAAAGCTTTTTCAATTTTCACTGTTTTGTTCTTTCTTTTTATCGGTACTGGAATGGGCCAAATTGATACCACTTGGACCAAAATATACGGAGGTGATCGAGACGATAAAGCATATGATATAATTAGTACCGCAGATTCGGGGTATTTGGTTATCGGATCTACGAGTAGCTTTGGATTCGATAACTCACAGATGTATTTTCTTAAGTTAGATTCAACCGGTGCCATTATGTGGTCTAAAAGTCATGGTGGATCAAACCAAGAAGCCGGTCATGCCGTAATTCAAACCCAAGACGGTGGATACTTAGGGGTTGGATATACCAACTCCTGGGGGTCGGGAGGATTTGACTTGTTAATGGTTAAACTGGATGCGAATGGAAATACCATTTTTGAAAAATATTTTGGAGGCACCGATTGGGATTTTGCTTGGGATGTTTTGGAAACACAACCTAATGTATTTGTAATGGCTGGCGAAACTCAAAGTTTTGGTTCAGGAGGTAAAGATGCATGGATAGTAAGATACGATGCTAGTAACGACATCTTTGATTGGAACAAAACTATAGGCGGATCTGATATAGATGATTATAAAGCTATTACTCCCAACCCCACCGGAGGTTTTTATGCTGCTGGAAGAGGGGTACAAACTGGACATCCCGATGAAGATGTGATGGTTACTCGATTTGATGCCAACGGAGATACCATTTGGAACCGTTATTATGGAGATACATTGCAGGATTATGCGAATGATATTGAACATTTGAACAACTCCAAAGTTGCAATAACAGGCACTACCTTTTTCTCAAGCGACACCACCCAAACTTTGGTTCTTTCAATAGATTCCGTAGGTCAAAAAGCTTTTTTAGATTTTTGGGGACTTGGGTTTTCAAAGTTCGAGGGTCAAAAAGTTATTGAAATGGACTCCAATAGAATTGGTATATCCAGCACTTTTGATGCCTTTCCGGGAAATACTGATATGCATTTTGGATACACCTATCCATCCACTGGGTTTTATGAAAAGGGAAGTACTTATGGTCTTCTTGACAATGAATCAAACTCTGGGCTTATATATTTAAACGAAACAGGATTCATTATTTCAGGTAGTTCGTTAAGTTATGGGAGCAATTTCTCAAAAATAGTTACTTACTTAACGGATAACCGAGGACAGGTCATTACACCAAACATATTCGAAACAATACATGACACCCTAAATATTGTTTCCGTAACCGCTACAGAATTCGAAAGAACTTTAGGAATAGCTAAGAATAAGATAACCAATAATTCGATGATTTATAACTATGACGTGAGAATATTTGACACTTCCGGAAGAGTAGTTCTATTAAACACCCTATTTCCCCAACAAGAATTAGATTTAAACTTACAGCGCCAATTAAACGGCATCTATATTATTCAATATATTAATACTAGTTTTCCAAATGACTCAGGCTTTATCAAATTTTCGTTGTTTTAAAATCTCCTATTCATGATTACCGCCAAACTCATAGAAAATCATTTAAATTTCAAAAAACCTGCGGGTACTTCAAGAGGTGTCTTACTTCATAAGCCCACGTGGTATATTGTTTTGAAGCATTCTATTTCTGGAAGTACTGGAATCGGTGAATGCAGCATTATTCCAGGTTTAAGTTTAGATAATGAAAGCACTATTGAAATTCAACTTCAATCGATAGTTGATCGAATAAATAAAGGTGAACGCCCTACAGTTTCAGAGTTTATTGAATATCCTGCCATTCAATTTGCCTTAGAAACGGCCTACGAGGATTTGGCGTTTGAAGAACCATTCACTCCCTATCCTGGAAACTTTAAAGTCGGAAAAAAATCCATTCCTATTAATGGTTTGATTTGGATGGGCGATCCGGATTCTATGCTTGAGCAAATTCAGAAAAAACTAAATAGTGGTTTTAACTGTCTGAAAATGAAAATTGGAGCCATTGACTTCCAAGCAGAATTAGACATCTTGAAATCCATTCGGGCGCAATTTTCAGCTCAAGAAATAGAACTACGGATAGATGCGAATGGCGCTTTTTCGGCTGAAGACGCTTTTGATAAATTGGAATCCTTATCAAAATATGACATTCACTCTATTGAGCAACCCATTAAACAAGGGCAATGGAATCAGATGGCTGCCTTATGTGCCAACACTCCCATTCCTATTGCTCTAGACGAAGAACTTATTGGCGTATTAGACACAGGAGACCAACAACAAATGCTAGATTTTATTAGACCACAATACATCATTCTAAAACCGAGTTTAATTGGAGGAATTCAAGCTTCCAATAAATGGGTTGAAATGGCTGAGAAACGAAAAATTGGTTGGTGGGCTACCAGCGCATTAGAATCTAATATTGGATTAAACGCTATTGCGCAATGGGTATCTAACATCTCTACTCAAATGCCCCAAGGACTAGGTACGGGTCAGTTATTTACCAACAACATTGATTCTCCTTTAACCATTAATAAAGGGCACTTGTTAATAGACGAATCCAAAACTTGGGATACCTCTATCTTCGAATAATGGTGAAAGATTTCATAATAATCAACGGAAACCAAATTGATGCTCAGAAAGCAACACTCCTATTGGAAACCAATATTCCAGAATGGGAAAAAGCGATCTATTCCTTTTTAATAGAATGGTGGAATTCCAAAAATTTTGTTTCTGTTAAAACTTCTGGTTCCACTGGGACTCCAAAAATCATTAAAGTCGCGAAGAACCGCATGAAAGCAAGTGCTCAAATGACGGGCGAGTATTTTGGTTTTGAGGAAAATCAATCCGTTTTACTTTGTTTACCGGCCAACTTTATTGCAGGCAAAATGATGTTAGTTCGCGCTTTAACTTGTAGATTAAAAATTGATGCCATTGAACCAAAATTACAATTATCCGTACCTAACAAAAATTATTACTTTGCAGCAATGACACCTCCTCAAATTGAGGGTAGCTTTAAATCCGTAAGTAAAATTGAAAAAATATTACTTGGAGGAGCACCAGTTAGCAAAACCCTAGAGAGTCAATTAAACTCATTAAATCCTCTCTTTTTTGTTTCGTATGGAATGACAGAAACCTTGAGTCATGTGGCCGTTAGAAATATTCAAGAGGATGAGCCCAATACTTATTTAGGCTTATCAAACGTAAGTTTCACTCACCACAAAGAAAACCAGCTGGTTATCCATGCCCCTAACCTTTTAGAAGAACCTTTACCCACCACCGATTGTGTTGAATTGATTAGTAAGAACAAGTTTCGTTGGTTAGGCCGAGCTGATTTTGTGATCAATTCGGGAGGTTTAAAAATTTCCCCCGAAGAAATTGAAGGCCAGATTTCAA
Organism: uncultured Flavobacteriales bacterium; assembly: GCA_913057875.1. Classification (GTDB taxonomy): domain Bacteria; phylum Bacteroidota; class Bacteroidia; order Flavobacteriales_G; family Salibacteraceae; genus CAJXZP01. The sequence goes on along the minus strand of CAJXPI010000160.1, from coordinate 1,298 downwards.
GTATTGTAAAAAACCCATTCTTTGTTCATGGTAAGGAAGACTCTAAATGGGGAATGGTACCCATTTTGATAATTGAGTCTACCCCATTTGATCCGAGGGAATTACTAGAAGAAATTCAAATGCACACCTCCAAAAATAAAGCACCAAAAGAAGTCTATTTTCTAGACAAATTCGTTCTAACCCAAAACGGTAAACTAAACCGATTGGCGACATTCAAATCCCTAAAATTGTAAATGAGTTATTGAGAGAATTCGTCTCTTTGTTCAATGTAGTTTTCCCAACGAGAAATTACATCTTGCATATCTGCTGGTAATTCAGATTCAAAGAACATCTTTTCGCCAGTAGTTGGATGTGTAAACCCTAAACTCTTTGCATGTAACGCCTGTCGTGGCAATACCGAGAAACAGTTATTTACAAATGCGCGGTATTTAGTAAACACCGTTCCTTTCCAAATTCGCGTACCATCGTAATCTAAATCACCAAATAATGGGCGACTTAAATGACGAAAATGCGCTCTAATTTGATGCGTTCTTCCTGTTTCTAGTTTACACTCTACTAAAGAAACGTACCCCAAATCCTTAATCTTTTTAAAATTGGTCACTGCCTCTTTTCCAAACTCTCCATCCGGAAAAACAGACATCAATTTACGATTCTTCAAGCTACGACCAATATGTCCTTCAATACGTCCTTCTTCACCTGGATCTCCCCAAACTAAAGCAATGTACTTACGTTCAATTTCACGATTGTAAAACTGTAGCGATAGATTAGTCAAAGCCTCTTCTGTTTTACCCACGATCATTAATCCTGTGGTTAACTTATCAATTCGATGCACAATGCCGGGCCTACCCTCTCCTGAAGGACTATCAGCAAGATTTTGGACATGAAACAATAAGGCATTCACCAAGGTTCCAGTAGTATTTCCTTGCCCAGGGTGAACCACCATTCCAGCTGGTTTATTCAATACAATTACATCGTCATCCTCATACACAATATCCAAAGGAATATTTTCTGCTAATAACTCTGAAGGTTCAGATTCTTTTGGAAAAAGAACACGGATGCTATCGCCAGGCATTACCTTATAGTTTGTTTTCACAACAGAACCATTAACCGTAACGTTACCTTGCTTTACACCACTTTGAACCTTAGTTCTAGAAATCCCCGCAATTTTATCGCCTAAAAATTTATCTATTCTGATATGCCCTTGACCTAAATCAACTTCAATTAAAATTTCCTCAAAAAATTCTGGGTCTTGATTGGTATTTTGTTGTTCTTCTTTCAAACTAATGCCTGTCTCTTAT
>CAJXPI010000159.1 GCA_913057875.1 uncultured Flavobacteriales bacterium | reverse complement strand
TATAAGAGACAGTCAGCAATTTGTTGCAATTCAACGAGTGTGTGACTATACCTGAATTTGGTGCATTTGTGGTTAATCCTGCTAGCGCTCAAATAGATATGGCTAAAAATAGATTCACGCCCCCAGGAAAAAAATTAAGTTTTAATAAAAACATCACTACTAATGATGGTCTGCTGGCAAATGCCTTAAGTATCAATGAAGGAATTTCTTACCAAGATGCGGTTGTATACTTGAAAGGATTTGTTCATGAAGTAAAAGAAGATTTGAAAACCAAAAACGTTTTTGAATTCCATCACTTAGGTTCCTTTTACCTGTCTGGTGACAACATTTTAAAATTTGAGGCTGGTGTTATTGAAGCGTTCGACTCTTTTGGGCTAGACCAATTTCATCTTACACCGTTAGCATCTCAGTTAAATCAGGGAAAAGAAGCTATTATTGCCCATCCGGAAACACTAAACCCCGAGATTCAATACATTGAAAAAACAGGCACTTTTGGGAAGTTAGGATGGGGTTTAGCTTTAATTCCAGTAATGGCCTATTTAGCTTGGGTACCGAGTAATAGTGGATTATTAAACTCTGAAAGAGATTTTCAATTATCTAATTTAAACCCATTCAAAACTACTCCTTGCGAAGAGTATGTTCCAAGACAGGTGGGTTTAACAGATATTGACTTGGTGGATACAGGGTTACTGAATGAAGACTTCAATGAAGTTGATTATCAATTTGCTGTAGTAGAATCTACCAATGTGGTATTGGAGGAACGAATTAAAATGTTCGCTTTTAAATACCAATTAATCGGAGGGTGTTTTAGCGACAAATCTAACGCAGCACGTTTAGTTTCTAAATTGCAAGATCAAGGTTACGAAGCTAAAATTTTCGATAAAAAAGGTGGACTTTACCGTGTTACCTATGGAGGTTTCGCTACCCAAAAGGAAGCTAGAATAGCCCTTAAAAAAGTACAGGCGAACACAAATGCATCCGCCTGGTTATATAAATCTAACTAATTTTATTTTTTTAGTTTATGGAGATATCCACATCTCCGTAACTCATGCGTACTTCAACTACTGATGGTGCCGTTCCGTCAAATAGCTTTCCGTCATACGTATCACTACCAGAACTGTTGCTTACATCTTTAGTGGTTCCACTTGGAATATTTATATCTCCAAAGCTGGCTTTTCCTTTTAAAGTGAAATTACTACCACTTTGAAAGGCCAAATCCACATCACCAAACGAAGACGATACCGTAATATTTTCAAAGTCTTTTGAAATAAATTCTACATCTGTATCGCCATACTGGGAATCTAGGCTAAAATCTTTCATTATACCTTCCACATCCAAATCACCAAACTGTACATCCGCGGTTAACTCCACAATGGTACCTAGACTAACATCTCCATATTGAGCGTTTAAATTCATTCGTCCAACTTCACCCACTTTCACATCACCATACTGCGCATCTAGGTTTAAAAGTTTGGCTTTACTTACACGCACTTCCGAATAACGACTTACGTAATCTATATAATGCGCATATTTAATTTTGCCACTTCCAAATTTCACCGTAACATCATTCTTCTTGCTATTTAAACTACCCACATCAAGGGTACCATAGGCTTGGTAAATTTTTGCTGAACCACCCATTTCATTTACATAACTATTTCCAAATTTATTAGTTAGGTCCAGGCTTCCGGTTACAGGCATCGTTATCGTATAATCTATATTCAACTCTTTGAATTTACCCCCTTTATCAATGGTCGTAATGGCAGTTACCTTAGATGCACCTCCCGTGATACTTATATCAATTTTATCTAATTGTTTTTGGGCTCTTTCTTTTGTCTTTTCCTCTATGGAGACTACTACGTCCACCACAATTTCGTTGACATCACCCGTTACAATTTTCACAAATCCATATTTATTAGAAACCTCTAATAGGGCATCACTATTTACCTGAAATGTTTCATGGTAGGTTTTTCGGTATTCATCGTTACTGGCTAAAACCTGCAAACCGATAAATAGGACGCTTAGTAAGGCTGCGATTGTTTTAAGCTTGAACTTTAACATGATGTTTTTGTTTTAAAGTATTTGATTTTTTTAATTGTTCTAATAGTCTTTCTAGCAGGGAAAGCCTAACACGGTAATTCTCTACCATGGCATTAATAATTTGTGGATTGTCAGAGTTAATAGCTAACTCTTCCTTCAAATCAATGTATTGTAATTCCAATTTATCTAATTCGGCCATGATGTGCTGGGTAGCAGGATCACTATTTTCCGAGAACGCTAATACTTCCTGTTTTTTGGTATCTACCTTTTCTGAAAAGAATATTTCCGCTTCCAGTAATTCAGAATTTTCAATCACTGTATCTGTACTTGCAACTAACTCGTCATTAGCCTGCATTTTACCCAGATTGAAAAACAAATAACTAATTCCGAGAACGGTAATCAATATAGCAGCAACACGAATCCACACCATTTTTTGTTCTTTTTTAGGTACTGGATTGGCCTTTTCTTGCAATGCTTTAAATCGTTCAAAGTGCCCTGATTTAGGCAATTGATCAAACTCCGCTTCGTTTTTAGAGATAAACTCTTTCAATTTATCCGACATATGCTTTTGTTTTAATCTGTTCTATTAATTTCTTTTTTGCGCGTAGATACTGTGATCTTGAAGTAGAACTCGAAATTTCTAAAATCTCACCTATTTCCTCATGGTCATACCCTTCAAAAAGGTAAAGACTTAAAATAGTTCGGTACCCTTGAGGCAAACCCTTCATTATTAGCTTTACCTCCTCTACTGAATATTCAGGTTCACTCTCTTCCTCATATTCAGTATCCGCAAATTGCTTCTCTTCCATACTCACTGTATCCAGCTTTCTTTTATTGAGGTAGTCTAAACACTCATTTATTACTACCCGCTTTAACCACGCCCCAAAACTTGATTTTTGATGCCACTTATCCATTTTTGTAAATGCCGTCATAAACCCATTTTGCATTAACTCTTCCGCCTGCATGGAATCATTTACAATTCCTACGGCAGTATTAAACATGGCTTTGTAATACAACTCATACAGTTCAAACTGCGCATGATTATCGCCTTTACCCGCTTTTAAAGCCAGTTCGTTGTGTATATGATAGTAAGTTGTACTCAATTGTAATGTTGTGAAAAGAAGGGATAAATTTAAACTATCCCTTCTTTATGCTTTAAACTAATGTCCTATTTTCAGTTTACACTTTATAGACCGCGTTAGATTTACAAGTGTTGCATACTTGAGTGTACTTTTTAAAAATGATTTGGTTTTGGGTTAAATATTGTTCGGAACAACCTACTGGGCAAACTCCTGCAGATCTTCCCAATCTATATGTTCTTTGTGCTCTATATCGATGGTTTTACTCAACCACCCCATAGACCCTTTGGCTTCTCCAGTCACCTTCATATTTACATTATTCATCAGAACCGCAATTCCTAAAGAAACGGCCACCTCCGCAATAGATTTATCCATTTGCATTTGCATATGCATCTTTACCGGATATACCCCATCTTTGGGAAGAGTAAGGGGTTCCATTAAAACGGCTTTTCCCAAATAGGTATTATTCACCATTACATCAAACTCTGCTTCTTTTAGTTTTATTTGATGTTTGTTCGGATTAGACATACTGAAATTAATATCAATTTCAGCTAATTTATCCTCCATACTAATCACTTCAATTCCTTCAAAAGAAGCTACCTCAGGATCTTGATAAGCACATGAGTTTAAAGATAAAATTGTAATTAATGCAATGGCAAATCCAGTAAATCTATTTTTCATCCAATTCATAATGCAAGAATAATGCTAAACTAAATTTTCACGGAATAGGAAGTCGTTAAAAATTTAAAAAAGAATAACAAAAACTAATACCTAAAGTGCGTCAATATCAGTTTAGAATCATTCTAAATACTTTACTTTCGTGACGCATAAAAAAGAAAAAATGATTACCGAAAATTCAGTAATGAAGGGGCTTTCATACGTGATTGAGCCCGACTTAAAAAAAGATTTAGTTAGTGCCGGTTTAGTATCGGATGTTAAAATTGAAGGTAATAATGTTTCGTTTACTTTAAAGATAAGTAACCCTGCGATGCACAGTAAGCAGCGTATGGAAGAAGCCGTTAATCACTATTTGCAACTACACGTTTCGGAAGAAATCACTACCGATATCACTTTTGTGGCGTTAGAAAAGCATCAAAATAAACGCGAGCCAGAACAACGTAAAACAATGCATGGTGTGAAAAACATTATTGCAGTTGCCTCTGGTAAAGGTGGGGTAGGGAAATCTACCATTACCGCAAATATTGCTGCTGGTTTAGCCAAGCAAGGGTATTCTGTGGGATTAATTGATGCTGATATTTACGGTCCATCTATGCCGTTAATGTTTGACGAAGCAAAATCAGTTCCTGGAGGAATAGATATTGACGGCAAACAAAAAATGACTCCCGTAGAAAGTTCTTGGGGAGTTAAAATCATGTCTATCGGTTTCTTTGCTCAAGCTAATCAAGCTATTGTTTGGAGAGGTCCTATGGTAGATAGCGCATTGAAACAAATGGCTAATGATACGCACTGGGGAGTATTAGATTACGTATTAATTGATTTACCACCAGGTACGGGAGATATTCATTTATCATTAGTGCAAAACATTCCATTGTCGGGCGTAGTAGTAGTAACTACTCCACAGCCTGTAGCTTTAGCGGATGCTAGAAAAGCGGTAGGTATGTTTAATATGGATGGTATTACTATTCCTATTCTAGGACTAGTAGAAAACATGAGCTACTTTGTTCCTGAAGATATGCCAGAAAAGAAATACCATATCTTTGGTAAAGATGGTGGAAAAGGTTTAGCTGAAGATTTAAACATTCCTTTAATTGCTCAAATTCCTTTAACGACAAGTGTTCGTGAAGCGGGTGATGCAGGTAGACCTGCGGTTCTTCAAAACGGGACTCCACAGGCTGAGGCATTTATGGATTTAGTAAAAACTATTGATACTAAAATTAAAGATTTAGAAAAATAATCATGGCTAGCAATCAAGAAGTAAGAGACAGAATTAATGCTGCACTAGAACAAATCAGACCTTATTTAATTGAGGATGGTGGTGATGTAGAATTAGTTGACCTTTCTAAAGATTTCATTGCAAAAATTGAACTGAAAGGTAATTGTACCAGCTGTTCTATGAATAGTATGACTTTTAAAAATGGAATCATTGATTCTATTACCAAAGCGGTTCCTGAAGTGAAATCGGTAGAAGCCATTAACTTCAAGGTCTTTCAACCTGGATTGTAAAACCATTTAAGTACTGGAAGGCGAATCACAAGATTCGCCTTTTTTTATGCATTATTTTTTATCTTCACATTTCAAAAACTTACGCTTATGCTCGGTAATACAGAAATTGAAAACGTCCTTTTTTTAGATATTGAAACGGTACCTGGGTATCCTAATTACACCGATGTTCCGGAAAGGTTTCAGAAGCTTTGGGATAAAAAATCAAAGAGCTTTACTCCAGAAGGTGAGACCTCATCAGATGTATATAATCGGGCTGGAATATATGCGGAATTTGGTAAAATTGTGTGTATTTCCGTAGGTTTCGTTACCCGAACTTCGGACGGCTTGGTGCTAAGAATTAAATCATTTGCCAATGATGATGAAACCATTCTATTGAATGAGTTTTCCGACTTATTGAATAACCACTACAACAACAGAGCTACCCACAAATTATGCGGTCATAATGGGAAAGAATTCGATTTTCCATTCATTGCTAGACGAATGTTAGTGCATGGAATGCGTTTACCTGTGCTACTTGATATTGGAGGTTTAAAGCCATGGGAGAATCCTCATCTAGATACAATGACATACTGGAAATTTGGGGAGTATAAAAACTTCACTTCCTTAGATTTACTAGCGGCAATTTTTGATGTCCCTACCCCAAAAGATGACATTGATGGAAGTCAAGTATATGGCGTGTATTACGAAGAGAATGATTTAGATAGAATTGTAGAGTACTGTCAAAAAGATGTAGTGACGTTGGTTCAAGTATATCGAAAATTAGACGGACAATCTTTAATTGATGAATCTAACATCAAAATGGTTTAGAATCTATTCGTCTCTCTCTCCAAGTTTGGCTGCTTTATAATCGGGTGTTTTAATCGTTTCTGAATATCCATCAGGGTATCCTGTACTCCCAAATATTAACCAGTATGTCTCTTTGGTCATGCTATCCCAATGAATAATTCCTCTACGATATTGCATGGATTGAAACAAGCTAAGTGCTACGAAAACAACCACCATTCCAGTAACCATATATGAAGAGAATTTTCGCTTCATCATTATCGCAATAAATGCCGCTAAAGGAATACTTAATAATGCCGTAGCATCTACCATTGGTCGAGCTCCGAAGCTTCCACCATACCACCAGCACCACCAACTAAACGTGACAAAAACATGCACTCCGAAATACAGGAAAATCACCCACTTAAATTTTGCCGCTGGCATTCGGGTAAACAGTATTGGGATTCCTATTAATGAAAAAATCATCACGGGTGCATATACTAACCATCCTTTTCGGTAGCCAAATAATCCTTCAATTATCTTTGGGTCGTTAAAAAAGAAGCCTTCATCGGTATAGGAATAATAGATCCAATCTCCAGAGTTCATATGCCAATACAATAATTGCGGAAATACTACCAACGCAACTATTGCCAACATCATCAATACCTGATAGTAGCGAGAAAAAATATCTTTTAATCGTAATACGAATTCAGCCAACGAGCGCACCGAAAACAATAAAGGCACAAAAATCACTATTCCATTAACTGGGCGAATTAAGACAATCAAACCAAAAGCCAAGGCCGCTATAGCCGCATTTGGCCTGTCTCTTATACACATCTCCGAGCCCACGAGACTCCTGAGCATCT
>CAJXPI010000158.1 GCA_913057875.1 uncultured Flavobacteriales bacterium | reverse complement strand
GAGTAGATCGTCGGCAGCGTCAGATGTGTATAAGAGACAGATTTAAAGGGAAACACGTAGTATTATTCTTTTACCCAAAAGATTTCACTTTCGTATGTCCTTCTGAATTACATGCTTTTCAAGACAACTTGGAAGAATTTAAATCAAGAGGTGTTGAAGTTGTTGCAGTATCTACAGATACAGAGCAATCTCACTGGGGTTGGTTACAAATGGACAAAAACAAAGGTGGTATTAAAGGTATTACTTACCCAATTGTTGCTGATACTAACAAAACAATCTCTCATAACTACGATGTATTAGCGGGTGAATTTTACCACGATGATAACGACATGTTAGCAGTAGAAGGTGAAATGATTGCTTACCGTGGATTATTCTTAATCGACAAAGAAGGTGTTGTACGTCACCAATTAGTAAACGATCTTCCACTAGGAAGAAACGTTGAAGAAGCTATCCGTATCGTTGATGCTTTACAATTTAACGAAGAGCACGGTGAGGTTTGTCCAGCTAACTGGTCAAAAGGTAAGTCAGGTATGACTGCTACTCACGATGGTGTTGCTGATTACTTAGCAAACAACTAAGAGTAAGAATTATATAGAAAAGCCAGAGCAATGCTCTGGCTTTTTTTATGCCTAAAAACTACCTTTACCCAAGCATATGAAGAATACATACATTGCCTTGTTACGAGGAATAAACGTGAGCGGTCAAAAGAAAATTTTAATGGCAGAATTTAGAGAGATGCTTTCTACGAATGGGTTTGAAAATGTACGTACCTATATTCAAAGTGGAAATGTTGTTTTTGAGTCCGATCAATCTGATGCCAATGAACTGGGAATAAAAATGGAAGGACTCATCGTTAAGCATTATGGTTTTGAAGTTCCTACATTGATTTTAACTCCCCAGGCTATGGAACAAGCGGTTGCAGAAAATCCTTTTATTCAGAACAAAGACATTAACGATGAAGAAACCTACTTCACTTTTTTAAAGGAAAGTCCCTTACCTGAGAATATTTCTATTTTCAATGAAGTTTCATACCCTGGAGAGACTTTTGAATTAGTAGGAAAAGTAGTTTATTACCATTGTTCTATTGGATACGGGAAAGCCAAATTCACTAACAAAATGATGGAAAAGAAATTAGGTACACGAGCTACCACTCGTAACTATAAAACCACCATGAGGTTAATTAACATGACTAAAAACTAATTGGTATGTGTTTCCATAGTCAACAACAAAAATCGCCACAAGAAATAGCCAAACGCTTCAATTTTAATATTGATAACGTACCCGAAAATGTAACGGGTGTATTTAATGGTTTTGACTTCCCCAAAACTCCAGTGATCAGTAATGATGACCTGAATAAGGTGCAATTATATGATTGGGGACTTATTCCTTCTTGGAGTTCAGATAGTGACATTAGAAAGTTTACATTGAATGCTAAAATTGAAACTTTAGCTCAAAAACCTTCTTTTAAAGATGCCATTAATAATAGGTGTTTGGTTTTATCGAGTGGATTTTTTGAATGGCAATGGAGAGATTCTAAAGGAAAAGAAAAAAGGAAATACCTCATTAAACCCACCCAAGAAGAAATTTTTGCTTTTGCCGGAATTTGGTCAGAATGGACGAATCCGGAAACGGGGGAGAAACAAAAAACCTACAGCATTATCACCACCGAGGCCAATGAACTTATGAGTGAAATTCACAACACCAAAAAACGGATGCCGGTGATTTTGCCTAAAGAAAACGAATTTGATTGGTTGAATGCAATTCCTATTCCTGAGGTAATGAAATTTAATCCGGAATTGGAAGCTACAGAAATCACCTCTGCGCCTAGGTTGTTCTAATTATTCTCTCAACATTTCCACATGCGGAATGCCATCTTCTAGGTATTCTTTACCTGTAAATTGAAAGCCTAAATCTGAATAGAATTTCTGTAAATGGCTTTGCGCAGATAATCGAATGTCTTGTTTGTGCAATTGGGTTTCAATGTATTCAATAGATTTTTCCATCACTGCCACGCCCAGTCGTTGACCTCTGTTTTTTGGGGAAACTACTACTCTACCTATGGCTATTTCTTTATAGGAAATTCCGGGTTTTACAATTCGCGTATAAGCGGCTAAATGGTTATTTTCATAGCCCATTACGTGATAAGAATCCATATCCTTGTGATCCACATCTTGGTACGGACAATCTTGTTCTACCACAAATACTTCTGCTCGAAGTTGAAGAATTTCATACAGTTCCCTTGTGTCTAATTCCTCAAATGTTTTGATGATCCATTTCATGGGTGAAAATTATTTAATTAATTAGAATTTTGCGTGAGGGATAGAAGCATTTGTTTGAGCTCCTTTTGAAAAAAGAGCGAGTGCGGAAAGCCCGGCCCTGTTGATAATTGATTTTTTTAAGAATAAACAACTTCAGGGACACGCCCAAAAAAAAAAGCTGCTACCCGAAAGTAACAGCTCTTTTAATATAGTAAAACAACTTTTTAGTAATAATGTAATCTTCTCACTTTAGCTACATACTTAGCTAAACGAATAACTTGTTTAGTGTAACCAAACTCATTATCATACCATGCGTACAATACGATGTTTTGACCATCAGAGTGTACCAAAGTAGCGTTAGAATCATAAACTGAACAACATGTGTTTCCAATGATATCGTTAGATACTAATTCTGGATCCATGTTGTAGTTAATTTGATTAACCAAGTTTCCACTAAGTGCCGCTTCACGCATCATTGCGTTAACTCCTTCCACAGAAGTTTTCTTAGATACCTTTAATTTTAAGATAGCCAAAGAACCGTTTGGTGTAGGAACACGTACTGCATTAGCCGTTAATTTACCTGCTAACTCAGGAATTACTTTTGCTACTGCTTTACCTGCACCGGTTGAAGTAATTACCATGTTGATTGCTGCACTTCTACCTCTACGTGGTTTTTTGTGCATGTTATCTAACAAGTTTTGATCATTGGTGTAAGCGTGAACCGTTTCAACGTGTCCTTGCTCTAAACCTAATTGATCGTTTACTACTTTCAATACTGGAGAAATAGCATTGGTAGTGCAAGAAGCTGCAGAATAAATATCGGTGTTATCTAAATCTAAATCGAAGTGGTTAATTCCGTAAACGATGTTTGGAATTTCAGAACCTGGAGCAGTTAAAAGAACTTTAGCTACACCCTGTGCTCTCATGTGAATAGAAAGCGCTTCTTTAGAAGTATAGATACCGGTGTTATCAATAACTAAAGCGTTGTTGATATCATAAGCAGTGTAATCCATTTCACCTGCATCTTTAGTACCTAACATTAACACTCGTTGACCATTGATGATTAATTGTTTGTTTTCTAAATCTTCAGTAATGGTACCTGCAAATTTACCGTGAACAGAATCGTTACGTAAAAGAGCAGCTCTTTTAATGATAGTTTTATCATCATCACTACGGGTAACAATAGCACGTAAACGTAATTGTTGTCCTTTACCGAATTGTTTGATTAACTCACGAGCTACTAAACGACCTATACGACCGAAACCGTATAATACCACGTCTCTTGGCTCAACAGTGTTTCCTTTATCTAAAATAAAACCTGCTAGAACTGAATCTAAAAATTCTCTTTTTTCAGAAAATTCTGATTGTTCCATCCAATTAGCAGCCAATTTACCTATGTCAATTTTTGCCGGAGCTAAATTCATAGTTTCCATTTCAGCAGCTAATTCAGCGACATCTTGAATTGAGATAGGCTTGTTTACTACTGTTTTAGAATAATCAATTAATTGAATCTTTTCAGAAACAGATGTGTCTGCTAAATCGTTTCTAAAAAGAACCAATTCTACAGAGTGGTTAAGAAGTAAATTACCTACCGAGTTTGCCAAGCTTACCGCCTGACGTTTTTGCTCAACAAAAGAGTCCATTTCTTTGTTGTAAGACTCCTTATAGTTCTCTTCAATCATGTTAGTTTTTATTTGAAGTTTTATAAAATTTGAGACTGCGAAAGTACTATTTCTAAATGACCTAGAAGCAAAAAAAGGCGTTCAAAATGAACGCCTTCTAAATCAAAACAACGGTGGGTAATTAGCTATACTCTTACAGCCCAATACCGTAGTACTTCTTATACCCATTTGGGTATACCCCACCTAACAAAACTCCTCCAGATTTTCCTTTCAAAATCTCGTTTAATTGTGCCTTATCTTTTACAGGTTGGTTATCTACATGGGTGATGATAAATCCGTTTTGCATTCCCGATTTTTTCACTTTTCCATTCCCTACATTTTCTACAAAAACCCCGTCCTCTATATCTATTTCCTCGGCTAGTTCATCAGGAATATCGGTTAAATTGGCCCCTAGTTCTGCTAAAGTGTTATCTTCTAATTCCACTTTTTCAGTATTCCCTTCACTGTTTCTTAGTTCTACTTCAAAGCTTTTTAAATCGCCTTCACGATTTACTTCTAATTTCACTTTGTCACCGGGAGTATACCTTCCAATTTGAGATTGCAATTCAGCTACAGATTTCACTTCTACTTCATTTACTCGAGTTACAACGTCCCCTTCTTTAATTCCCGCATCATTTGCCGCGCCATTTTCAGATAGTCCTGCAATAAAAACACCTTGGGTAACATCTAGCTTTTCTTGAGTAACAAGCTCCGAATTTAAATCGCGAATTGACACTCCAATAAAAGCACGTTGCACCACTCCGTATTCCATAATATCGGCAACCACTTTTTTCATGATGTTTACTGGAATAGCAAAACTGTAACCCGAATAGCTTCCGGTAGGCGATTTAATAGCGGAATTAATTCCAATCAATTCCCCTTGAGAATTTACCAAAGCTCCCCCACTGTTTCCTGGATTTACCGCAGCATCCGTTTGAATGAAAGCTTCTAATGGCGGAGTACCTCCAGTGTTTTGTAGAATGTTAATATTTCTGGCTTTTGCGCTAACAATTCCGGCAGTAACCGTTGAATTCAAATTGTATGGGTTTCCAACTGCAAGTACCCATTCACCTAGCCTTAACTCATCTGAATTTCCAATTTTAATAGATTTTAATTCATTAGCATCAATTTTTAAAAGAGCTAAATCGGTAGAAGGGTCTACTCCAATTACCTCGGCACTAAAACTTTCATTGTTATTAAAAACCACCTCAATTTTGTCTGCTCCATCAATCACATGATTGTTGGTAACAATGTATCCGTCATCACGAATTACAACTCCAGAACCGGATCCCTTTTTATCAGGCGATTTGTACTTTCTTCCTTGCGCTCTGCCGTGAAAGAAATATTCCATAGGATCGTATTGAATCATTTCCTGTCCTTCTTGGGTAACTTTCACATGAACCACTTCTTGAACTGTTTCTTCAGCGGCTAGGCTTAAATCAACCATTCCGGAGCTAACTGGAGTAGCATACGCGGTGGGTAACACATTTTCTCTTTGGGTTATTTGTTGATCTAGAGGATTGCTATTTTCTTCTTCGTCATTTAAGTGAGTGGCTACTGAAATAGACATCACTCCTCCTAAAAATGCGGCTCCAAAAAGCCCTAAATAATTTGCCATTTTATCGTTGTTTTATGGTTAATAATTGCTGTCTTAAACTATTGAAAAACTAATTTAGAAAGTCTCTTTTGTTTTTTTATTCCTCTCGCTATTAAAAAGTGTTAAAGCCTATATTCATTACGTTTCTTTAACAAATACTTAAGGATAAACGGTAAATTCACTCGCTTTTTATCCTTCATTCTTTTATAGAATTAGATGAAAGGAAAAACCTACTTTTGAAGTCTACAAAATTGAACACGTGACCATACCATTTTTTAAATACAACGGCACCGGAAACGACTTTATCATGATTGATAATCGTAACCAAATTTTTGATGCCACCAATACCACTTTAATCGAGAAATTATGCACCCGCCATTTTGGTATCGGAGCTGATGGGTTAATACTTCTTGAAAATGAAGAGGGCTATGATTTTAAGATGGTCTATTTTAATAGTGACGGAAACGAAAGTACCATGTGTGGAAACGGTGGTCGATGCATTGTTCGGTTTGCTCACGATTTGAAAATCATCGGTAAGGAATGTAAATTTATAGCCATAGATGGTCCTCACCTAGGTAAAGTTTCGGAGGCTGTAGTTTCTATTCAAATGCAAGATGTTCATGATATTGATGTGAATAAAACCCGTTCTGAACTGGATACTGGATCTCCACATTACGTAGCATTTATGAATGAATTACCTGGGAATGAATTTGTTCAAGTTGCCGGTGAAATACGTAGAAATCCTCCATATACCAAAGAGGGAATTAATGTCAATTTTGCTTCCGTAAAAAACAATGCTATTACCATGCGTACTTTTGAAAGAGGTGTAGAAGATGAAACTTTAGCCTGCGGCACTGGCGCAACAGCTGTGGCAATAGCGGCTTTCCATACTGGAAAAGTTAACCTTAAAACGGTACCAGTAAAAGTAATGGGGGGCGATTTAGAAATTAGCTTTGAGTCGGAAAACAATGGTTACAACCATGTATGGTTAACCGGTCCGGCTGAATTTGTGTTTGAAGGTAAAATTGAATTTTAATGGAAGGGACTATTAAACTAAGAGCGCTAGAGCCTTCCGATTTAGATTTATTGTATCGATGGGAAAATGATGACCGTGTTTGGTTTTCAAGTAGTACTACTCGACCTCTATCTAAACAAACGCTGAAATGGTACATTGACTCCGTAAACGATATTTACACCGATAAACAAATTAGATTAATCATCACTAACAGAGATACATCTGTTGGCTGTGTCGACTTATTTGATTTTGACCCTTTGAACCAAAGAGTGGGTGTGGGAATTATGATTGATGCTCAATTTGAAGGAAAAGGATATGCGAAAAAGGCGATACAAGAGGTCAAGAAATATGCTTTTACCCAATTAGGAATTCATCAGTTGTTTTGTCAAATTGCGGCTAATAACACCCGAAGTATTGCGCTATTTGAAAAAGTAGGATTTACAAAAACTGCGTCTAAAAAAGACTGGTTGCGTATTGAGAATAAATG
>CAJXPI010000157.1 GCA_913057875.1 uncultured Flavobacteriales bacterium | reverse complement strand
CTACACAGAGTAGATCGTCGGCAGCGTCAGATGTGTATAAGAGACAGATTTTAAAAATCAAACGATCACCTTCTTCACCGTATTTTCCAGTAAGAGTTTCAAGGCGCTCCATGGCTGGGGTTTCAATAGGTTGAAATCCATAGGTTTGAAAAACACTTTTTAAAGTATCAAAAATGTAATTCCTTCCCAACATCTGTTGTGGACCAAAATCTCTGGTCCCCTTAGGTATTGCTGCTTTAGCCATAGTGTAAAATTTGGCTGCAAATATCGCTATTTTATTGGGTATGGGAAACGTAAAAAAGGGCAAAAAAAATCCCCGAATAAATCGGGGATGCTTTTTAATTCAGATTGGTTTCTTGTTGACCTAATGTATCGTACTGATCAACTGAAAAGGCTTTTGAAAATGCCATAATGTTTTTGATCTTATCGCGATGAGGCTTCACCTCTTGTTCCGAAAAGAAGCTAATAACTTCATTTTCTATCGATTTTTGACCATAAAATTCTTCGTGTAAAGTTTTATCCATGTATTGGTTTAAAGTGAAACTTGTCCTAGTAACGGTACATTTTTAAACATATTGTGTAAGCATAAAAAAAGGCCTTTCATTTTCATGAAAAGCCTTTTTCAACTAACGTATTTAAAGGGTGTTACCCTTGCAAAACAATACCGTTTTGATCTACCATTTTTCGTAGATTCATAATGGCGTATCGCATTCTACCTAGTGCGGTGTTGATGCTTACATTGGTTTCTTCTGCGATATCTTTAAAACTCATTTCGTAGTACATTCTCATTTTTAAAACCTGTAACTGATCAGCAGGTAAATGCTGAATCAAGTCTTTTACGGTTCTTAATGACATGTCTTTGGCAATTTGATCTTCCGCATTGTATTCCTCATCCGGAATAATATCAAAAATATCAAAGTCCTTAGAACCTGAAGTCGTTTTCAACTTCTTGGCATTTCTAAAATAATCAATCGCAATATTATGGGAGATCCGCATTACCCAAGGAAGAAACTTTCCTTCTTCATTGTAATTACCCTTTCTTAGAGTTTTAATTACCTTGATAAATACATCTTGAAAAAGATCTTCAGCCAACTGGCGATCTTTCACTTTAGAGATAATATATCCTAATACTTTTTCTTGATGACGTTCAATCAAAAATTGTAATGACGGTTCATGACCGCGCAAATACTTACTAACTAATTCCTGATCGGAGATTTTTTCACATACCATAATATCTACGTTTAGTTGATTCTAAAATGTTGAAGTGTAGATATTATTCTATAGGCAATTTCTGTTAAAAATGTAAAATACGTGATTTTTCGAGTTGCTAAAATGTGAATAAAAAACTATTACACCAAATTTTTAACACATTAATCTGCTTCAAACTGTATCAAAAACCACTCAAAACATGACTTAAATCACTGTTTTCAAACCAATTAATTTAACAAAATTTAATTCTGAAATTTATTGATTATTGTCAAAACTCTTAGCAAAATTGCTCCTTTTGAAAGTATGGATAACCGTATTTTTGAACCAATAATTACATCATGACGAAAAAGAAGAATCTCAAAAACTTACGTAGCAGTCACATCAGTATTAAAGGCGCACGCATGCACAATTTAAAAAATGTGAATGTCGATATTCCTAGAAATAAGTTTGTGGTTATTACGGGATTATCAGGTTCAGGTAAGTCTTCTTTAGCGTTTGACACCCTTTATGCAGAGGGCCAAAGACGTTATGTAGAAAGCTTGTCTTCTTACGCGCGTCAGTTCCTTGGTAAAATTGATAAGCCTGAGGTTGATGATATCGAAGGAATTTCTCCAGCCATTGCTATTCAACAAAAAGTAAATACTACTAATCCTAGATCTACCGTTGGAACCACTACAGAAATTTATGATTATTTAAAATTACTGTATGCAAGAATTGGAAAGACCTACTCCCCTATTTCGGGAAATGAGGTGAAAAGGCATTCGGTAACGGATGTGGTAGATTATATAATGAATCTTCCACAAAAATCGAGATTAATGATTACCGCTCCATTGGTGTTAAATAATCGAAAAATTGAGGATCATCTAACCGTATTAAAACAACAAGGTTTTGATCGAATCGTAGATGGTTTTGATATTCATGATATTTCTGATTGGTTAAAAAACCCTTCAGATAATAAGAACATATCGGTCTTAATTGACCGAATTTCTGTGAATACAGAAGACGAGGATTTTAGTAATCGTGTAGCGGATTCCGCGCAAACCGCATTTTATGAAGGTCACGGGAATTGTAATTTATTTCTGAAAAATGAAGATTGGGAAATTGTCAATTTCAATAATGCATTTGAATTAGATGGAATTCAATTTGAAATCCCTTCCGTTCATTTCTTTTCGTTCAACAATCCAGTAGGCGCCTGTAAAACGTGTGAAGGATTTGGTAGTGTTATTGGAATTGATTCCAACCTTGTTATTCCTAATAAAAGTCTTTCGGTTTACGAAGATGCCATTGTGTGTTGGAAGGGAGAAAAAATGAGTGAGTGGAAAAATCGACTCATTATGGCGTCTACTAAATTTGACTTTCCTATTCACCGACCAATAAACGAACTCACGAAAAAGGAATTCCAACTACTTTGGAAAGGAAATAAATACTTTCAAGGAATTGATTCCTTTTTTAAGGAGGTGGAAGCCCAGAGCTACAAAATCCAATACCGAGTGATGCTTTCCAGATATCGTGGAAAAACACTGTGTCCAGATTGTAAGGGTACCCGACTTCGTAAAGATGCCGGTTATGTTAAGGTACTAGATAAAAGTATTCAGGAATTAATGCTTACTCCGGTAAAGCATTTACATCCTTGGACTCAAAAAATTGCGAGCCAATTATCAGAACATGATCAAACGGTTTCTAAACGTATCCTTATTGAAATTAATAATCGTTTACAGTATTTAGGTGATGTAGGATTAGACTACCTAGACTTAAACCGTTTGTCAAATACGCTTTCAGGAGGAGAATCACAACGAATCAATCTTTCTACCATGTTAGGAAGTAGCTTAGTTGGTTCCATGTATATCCTAGATGAGCCTAGCATCGGACTACACCCAAGAGATACGCAACGCCTTATCAAGGTATTAAAATCTCTGCGAGATGTTGGGAATACAGTTATTGTGGTAGAGCATGACGAAGAAATAATGCAAGAGGCCGATCAAATTATTGATTTGGGTCCGGAAGCCGGAACTCACGGGGGTAATTTAATTTACCAAGGTACGCTGGCCGAAATGAATGCATCTACCGAAAGTTTAACCGCTAAGTATTTATTAGGGGCATTAGAAATAGAAATGCCTTCAAAAAGACGTTCTTGGAAATACCATATTGACATGACCTCCGTTCATCAAAATAACTTGAAGAATGTGAATGTATCCATTCCTCTTGAAGTGATGACCGTTGTAACAGGAGTTTCAGGATCGGGTAAATCTTCGTTAATTAGGGATGTCTTCTACCCCAACCTATTAAAATTACTTACTGGACATCAATACGTATCAGGTAACTTTGGATCTTACGGTGGAGATGTAAAACGAATTGAAGCGGTTGAGTTTGTGGACCAAAATCCCATTGGAAAATCTTCTCGTTCCAATCCAGTAACTTATGTGAAAGCCTTTGATGATATTAGAGGCCTATTTGCGGCACAAAAATTAGCTAAAGTTAGAGGGTACAAACCTTCCTACTTTTCATTTAATGTTGAAGGTGGCCGATGTGAAAACTGTAAAGGGGATGGAAACATTGTGGTGGAAATGCAGTTTATGGCAGATGTTCATTTAGTTTGTGATGAATGCAATGGTTTACGTTATACAGGTGAGGTACTGGAAGTAAAATATCGAGATAAAAACATTTCTGACATTCTAAACCTAACGGTGGAAGACGCCTTGGCCTTCTTTAAAGAAGATGGCACTGGACCGGCTAAAAAGATTGTTTCAAAAATTCAACCTTTGTTTGATGTAGGTTTAGGATATGTGCAATTAGGTCAGGCTTCCAATACCCTCAGTGGTGGTGAAGCACAAAGAATTAAACTAGCTTCGTTTTTAACCAAAGGAAACAACGCTAAAAAGACCATGTTCATTTTTGATGAACCTACTACTGGATTGCATTTCCACGATATTCATAAACTGTTGACGGCATTTAATGCCCTATTAGATAGAGGTCACTCGTTAGTTATTGTAGAGCATAATGCAGATATAATAAAGTCGTCTGATTGGGTTATTGATTTAGGTCCGGAAGGAGGTGAAGAGGGAGGCCAAATTGTTTTTGAAGGAACTCCTGAAGAATTAATAAATTGTGAAGCGAGTTACACCGGGAAGTATTTGAAATCGAAATTTGAGTAATTTCTATTTCCTTTCCAGTATGAACTCCCACAATAAATCACTTAATTTGCCGTCTTCAAATTTTAATGAAAAAATTAGCGTTCATATTTACCATAGGTGTCTTTCTACTCGGAGCTTCTTCGTGTAATAAAGAACAATGTAAAGATGGTGATGGTTATCCAAGATTAGCGGTTCGCAAATTACCTCCATTTACCGAAGTAGATGCAAATCTTTCGGCTATAATAGAATTAGTTAAAGACACTGCTCATTTTGTAGAATTAGAAGTGGAGGAAAATGTAGAAACACATATTACCACGGTGGTAAATGATGAAAAGCTTAGAATAGCATTAGGCTTTTGCTTTAATAGCCATGCCGAAATAATTGTTAAGGTGCATTACGATAGTTTAAATGCGATAACGGTTAGGGGCCCTGGAGACATTGTTTCAAATTCGTTAATGAGACAAGAAAACTTAACGCTTAATATTAAATCTTCAGGAGACATCCGTTTAACCACGGATATTAGAAATTTAATATCAAATATTGAAGGGCCGGGAAACATTGAACTTAATGGTCAGGTACACTATCACCTAATCAACCATTCAAATTCTGGTAATGTGAATTCTTACCAAGCTATGACTGATAGTGTTGTTGCTTACATGGGAGGTACTGGAAATGCCTATTTAAGAGTAAATCGAGATCTGTATACTGAAATATCTAATTCCGGAAATCTTTACTATAAAGAAAACCCAAAAATCACAGAGGTAATTACAGGTACTGGACAAGTGATTAACGATAATTAAGGGCACAAAAAAAAAGCGAATAGTTTCCTATCCGCTTTTCTCATTCTATTATTTCAATTATTTTGAAGCCATTAAAGCATCGTAATCCTTAAAACTTTGATCAATAATTTTCATTGCGTCTTCCCTTCCTAGGAAATCTTCAATTACTACTTCTTTCTCTTCTAATTTCTTGTAATCTTCAAAGAATGCACGTAATTCACGTAAAGAGTGTGCGGGTAAATCAGAGATATCGTTAATGTGGTTTACCGACATATCATTTTCTGCAACTGCGATGATTTTATCATCTGCCTCACCGTGATCTAACATTCTCATTACTCCAATTACCTTAGCATCAACTAAACACATGGGTACAATTTCAATTTGAGAAAGCACTAAAATATCCAATGGATCACCATCATCGCAATACGTTTTAGGAATAAAACCGTAGTTAGAAGGATAATAAACAGCCGAATACAAAACTCTATCCAAAATTAACATTCCAGAGTCTTTTTCTAATTCGTACTTTGCTCTAGAGTTCTTTGGTATTTCAATTACTCCCGTAACAACTTCAGGAGCTCTGGTTCCTGCACTAATGTCGTGCCATGGATTCATCATATTATTTCTTTTTTAATCGGGCGCGAAAATAACCATAAAATCTCCAATCTCCGCCCTATTTAACCACGAATAATCACATATTTAACACCGAATTAAAATAGGTGTAATATGGACGCATTATTGTTGTTTCTTTGCAACTTATTAGAACAACATATTTTAATGTCTACATTTAAAGAATTAGGCCTTCGTGACGAAGTCATTGAAGCCATTACGGAGCTAGGATACGAGAATCCTACCCCAATTCAAGCAGAATCAATTCCTCAAGTACTTTCATCGAAAACAGATGTTATTGCATTGGCGCAAACAGGTACCGGGAAAACAGCTGCATTTGGATTGCCAGTCATCAATCAAATTGATGTGACTAACAACAATACACAATCTATTATTTTGTGTCCAACACGTGAACTGTGTTTACAAATCTCTAAAGATTTGGATTCATACAGTAAAAAAATCAGAGGTTTACGTGTTACCGCTGTTTACGGAGGTACCAGTATTGATCCTCAAATTAGAGCATTAACTAAAGGCGCTCACATAGTTGTGGGTACCCCAGGACGTGTAATTGACTTAATTATGCGTAGAAAGTTGAAACTGCAAAATGTAGAATGGTTAGTTCTAGATGAGGCAGATGAAATGCTTTCTATGGGTTTCAAAGATGATTTAGATACCATCTTAGCGGAAACTCCTACCGAAAAACAAACTTTATTATTCTCAGCTACAATGCCATCTGGGATTAATAAAATCATGAAAAACTACATGACCGACCCTCATAAAATTGAGGTGGCTAAACGTAATACTGGAAACACCGATGTGGAACATGAGTTCTATATGGTTTCTGCTAGAGATCGTTATTTAGCTTTAAAAAGGTTAGCGGATATGAACCCAAATATCTACGGAATTATTTTCTGTAGAACACGTGCGGAAACTAAAGATGTTGCCGACAAATTAATGCAAGATGGCTACAATGCTGATGCATTACACGGTGATTTATCGCAAGCACAACGTGATTACGTAATGGGTCGTTTCCGTAAAGGAAACCTACAATTATTAGTAGCAACTGATGTAGCTGCCCGTGGTTTAGATGTGAATGAATTGACTCACGTTATCAACTACAACCTTCCAGATGACGCGGAAGTTTATGTACACCGAAGTGGTCGTACAGGTAGAGCAGGAAATAAAGGTAAATCTATTACCATTATCCATACTCGTGAAATGCGTAGAATTAAGGAACTTGAGCGAATGATCGGAAGAGGATTTACGCAACAAAAGGTTCCTACAGGTGATGCTATTTGTGAAGTTCAATTATTGAAGTTGATTGATAACATTCAAAAAATTGAAG
>CAJXPI010000156.1 GCA_913057875.1 uncultured Flavobacteriales bacterium | reverse complement strand
CAGTATTCATTGTTTTTAACAATATCAAAGGCTTCTGAGAACCCGTAACCCGTTTTAGAATCTTCGCGAGCAATGTGCACTTGAATCAACACGTCAATTACTCGGTCGTTCTTTTTAGCTTGTTTGTTCACTTCTGCTAATAAGCGTTCGCTATCAATTGAGTGGATCAAAGTAACAAAAGGGGCGATGTATTTAACCTTGTTGGTTTGCATACGACCAATCATATGCCAAGCAATGTCTTTGGGTAAACTCGCTTCCTTATCGCGTAATTCAAGCGCCTTGTTTTCTCCAAAAACACGTTGACCAGCGGCATAAGCCTCTTCAATTGCTGAATTAGGTTTAGTCTTAGATACTGCAATTAATTCTACTCCCTTCGGAATGGATTGTTTGATTTCTTCTAAGTTAGCCGCTATACTCATAATCTTAAATTATTTATCGAAAATAGAATAAATAGTTAACCCGCTACGCAATTTGGGTTCAATCCAGGTGCTTTTAGGCGGCATAATTAATCCTTGGTCTGAAATGTCAATTAATTGCTCTACTTCCACAGGGTATAACGCAAACGCTACATCAGCCGTTCCTTTTTTGACCATTTTTTGCATGCCCTTTAGTCCTTTGTCCCCGGCATAGAAGTGCACCCGACTATCGGTTTTGATATCTTCGATACCTAGAATAGGACCTAAAATTGTTTCGCTTAATTGATGGCTGTCTAATTGAGAAATGGTATCGTTTTCATTAATCAGGTTTTCGTTCAAGATCAACTTATACCATGCATTATCCAAACACATATGCATGTGATGCTTTTGTTTGGGCTTGCTACGTCTTGCTAACTTCTCAACGGTAAACTTTTCGCTAATTTTTTCCAGTAACTCATCCGTACTCAAACCATTTAAGCCTGAAACCAAACGGTTGAATGGAAGAATATTTAATTGGTGATCAGAAATCAAGTAAGCCATAAAGAAATCATAGGCCTCACCGTGTTCTGTACCGTAATGATCGGTTAAATCGTTCGACAATCGAGCCGAAGAAGCACAACGATGGTGTCCGTCTGCAATGTACATATCTGGAACATGCGTAAAAGCTTCCGACATGTGATCCATATCATGTGGAGAAGAAATCAGCCATAAGTTATGGACCGTTTTATCGGTGGTGGAAAATTCGTATTCCGGACGGGTTTGACTGTACCTTACCAAAATTTCATCAATAACGTCCTGGTGTTTGTAGGTAAGTAATACCGGTTCAGCATTGATTTTTGTTTCGCGTAAATAATTGGCAAAAACCGCTTCTCTTTTAGTAAGTGTGTTTTCGTGTTTTTTTACGTGACCCTCATTGAAATCTTCAATAGACACTCCCGCAATAACGCCAATAAATGACTGTCCATTATGTTTTATTTGCTCGTAAACGTAGTAGTTGGGTTGTTCGTCTCGTTGAAAAATACCCTTATCCTTAAAATCTTCAAATCGAGACCTTACCTCTTTATAACGCTCTTTCATAGAAAGCTCACCATGGTCATGTAAGCCATAGGTGGGAGTTATAATATGCAAGAAGGTATAAGGATTGGCTGCTAGTTTTATTTGAAAATCCTTTTCAGAATAGTTGATATACGAACGAGAGCCTACAAGACTTACTTTGTTTCGGTGAGGACGAATTGCTCTAAACGGAATTACTTGCGCCATTTTAAAGTTATTATGGTGGTAAACATGGATAAATAAAAGCCGCTAAACGGAGGTAGAGCGGCTTTTATATTATGATTTTGTTTTTAGCTTATTTTTTGAAGGTATCAGCAACGATCCATTCTTTGGTTCCGTGTGTATGGTTGTAAAAACCATTCCCAGATTTAGCACCTAAATGACCTGCAGTTACCATGTTTACTAATAATGGACACGGAGCGTATTTTGGATTTCCAAAACCTTCGTGCATTACACGTAGAATAGATAAACAAACATCTAGACCAATGAAATCAGCTAATTGCAATGGACCCATTGGGTGTGCCATTCCTAACTTCATTACGGTATCAATTTCTTCTACACCAGCAACTCCTTCGTGAAGCGTAATAATAGCTTCGTTGATCATTGGCATTAAAATACGGTTAGCCACAAAACCAGGGAAATCATTTACTTCCGTAGGAGATTTCTTCAATTTTCTAGATAAATCCATAATGGTTTCCGTTACCTCATCGGTAGTTTGGTACCCACGAATAATTTCAACCAATTTCATTACTGGAACTGGGTTCATAAAGTGCATTCCAATGACTTTCTCTGGACGAGAAGTAACCGCAGCAATTTGTGTAATAGAAATAGAAGAGGTGTTAGAAGCTAAAATTACTTCTGGTGCACATAGCTCGTCTAACTGCTTAAAGATATTTAGTTTTAGATCTACATTTTCAGTAGCTGCTTCTACTACCAGTCCAATACCTTCAACTCCAGCCGCCATATCGGGGTAGGTAGTCAAGTTGGCTAAAGTAGTGGCTTTGTCATCTTCAGAGATCCGCTCTTTTTTCACCATACGATCCAAGTTCTTGGTAATAGTAGCGATAGCTCTATCTAAAGAGTCTTGAGAGATATCAATTAAAGACACTTTATATCCAAATTGTGCAAATGTGTGTGCAATTCCATTTCCCATGGTACCTGCACCTATTACTGCAACCTTTTCCATTTTATATTAGTTTTTTAATTATCAACAATAAGCTTAAACCACCGTGGTTTAAGGCTCGCAAATTTAGATAATTTTTAGAGTAGGTGAATGTTAATTATAGGGAAGAATATCAACAAAAAAGAATCCCAAAACCGGTAGGTAGGGATTCTTTAGACTAAAACTCCTTTGGAAAAAGAATCTATACAGAATAATTAATGATTCAAAGGCCTAATCATCATCTATATAAATTGCTGAACGTGGGTTAAGGAATATGAAGTTCATTTTATTACATGGGTAGGAAAAGGTATTTCAAAAAAATGGAATCCCATTTTTAGAAGTCCCTAATTTCATCTGTTTGTGGAATTGCAGTTAATTTTTAATTTGGGCGCTTCAATTTCAAGGCCTAGGTTGTTTTTGCTACGGGAATTGAGATATTAATTCAATTTTAACTTATTCATTTTACCAAAAGAAACATGAAAAATTTATTACTTACCATTCCTTTATTTTTAGGATCGCTAGTACTTAACGCCCAAGAAATAGACACCCTAACACTATCCATTGATAGTACTCAAATTTGGATAGATGAAATTGAGGCTAATTTAAATTACCAACACGGGGTTATTGAATTAGAGTCTGGAAATGCTACTATTTCTGTACCTGAAGGTTTTGGATTTTTAGATAAGGAACAAGCTAATTACGTTCTTACAGACCTGTGGGGAAATATGGAAGATGAAACCATTTTAGGTTTATTAGTACCAGAAAATAGAGGCGTAATGGATGATCATAGTTGGTTATTCACTGTTAGTTTCGAAGAAATGGGTTACGTAGAAGATGAAGACGCGGATGACATTGATTACGATGATTTATTGGAAGAATTACAAGAAGATACTCGTGTATCTAACGAGCAAAGAGCAGAGTTAGGGTATCAAACCGTTGAACTTGTGGGTTGGGCGGCAAGTCCTCATTACGATGCAAACGCAAAAGTTTTGCACTGGGCTAAAGAATTACGTTTTGAGGGAGATAGCATAAACACTCTAAATTATAACTTACGTGTTTTGGGTAGAAAAGGGGTATTTGTTTTAAATGCCGTAGCTTCTATGCCTGAATTAGAAGAGGTAGAAAGTAACATTGACAATGTGCTTACCAGTGTGAGTTTCAAAGAGGGACATAGATACGCTGACTTCCTTCCAGAGGTAGATGAAGTAGCCGCATGGACTGTTGGAGGTTTAGTAGCAGGTAAGGTTCTTGCAAAAGCGGGTTTCTTTGCGATTATTTTAAAGTTCTGGAAAATTATTGCCGTTGCAGTGGCTAGTTTTGGTGGTGCTATTTGGAAGAAAATTAAAGGTAATAAAGAGGAAAAAGACACCTACACAAGACCAGAAAACAAAGAGATCGCGGATAATAAAGATGAATAAAAGGAAATTGGTATACCCATGGTTGATGGGGTTGGTTTTGGTGATGAGCTCTTGTGGTTCATCCCCTAAAAATATAGCCGTTCAACCCATGGGTAATTTTCCTGTTCATTTAACCGATACAGTGAAAAACACCTTGCATCGGGTGTATGGATTTCCAGTACACGTGTTATCCAACAAAGAAATACCAGAACATACCTTTACTAAAGTCAAATCACCGAGATACCGAGCAGACCAACTCATTCGGTTTTTGAAGGATGAGCAACCGGATTCTGTAGCTTATACTATAGGATTATTGCAAAAGGATATTTCGACTACTAAAAGAGATGCAAATGGAGAGGTAAAGAAACCCGCATATAAATACAAAGATTGGGGCGTATTTGGGTTAGGATATAGACCTGGACCCAGTTGTGTGGTTTCAACTTTTCGATTTAAAAACAGGGAGCCGTCCAAATTTATTTCTAGGTTAAAGAAAATTAGTGTCCATGAAATTGGACATAATTTGGGTTTACCACACTGCCCTAATAAGCAGTGCGTAATGACCGATGCCGCAGAATCTATCAACACCATTGACCAAGTTAAACTGGAGCTTTGTAAGGAATGCAAAAGTCAAATTTGATGAAATAATTTTCAAATACACCATTTTTGTACAGATTTAAACCGCACTTCAATAAGCGATTGCAGGTACTTTTGAATCTAAATTTGGGGTATGGAAATTATCATTATTAGTATAGCGGCTCTTTTAACATCTATTCTTACGTTTTTTTCAGGCTTTGGCTTAGGAACCATTTTAGCTCCTGTTTTTGCATTATTCTTTCCTATTGATGTGGCCATTGCCTTAACCGGTGTGGTGCATTTTACCAATAACCTTTTTAAGATTGGATTGGTGGGAAAGAATGCCGATAAATCGGTATTACTAAAGTTTGGAGTGCCGGCAATTGTTGCTTCGTTTATGGGTGCATGGGTGTTAATGCAAATAAGTGATATGCCCGCGTTGTTTTCCTATGAATTGTGGGGGAGTAATTTTGAAGTGACCTTAGTAAAAATGGTCATTGCTGTTTTATTGATTTTATTTTCTGTACTGGAAATCACACCAAGACTAAAGGATGTTCAGTTTGGAAAGGATAAATTAATGTTGGGAGGGACTCTTAGTGGCTTCTTTGGTGGCTTGGCCGGAACCCAAGGGGCTTTTAGAAGTGCTTTTCTGATTAAGGCAGGGTTGAATAAGGAAGCCTATATAGCCACGGGAGTTCTAATTGCCAGTTTTGTAGATTTTACGCGTTTATCCGTTTATGCATCACGTTTTGATGCGGCCAACTTACAAGAAAATGTTCCGTTGCTTCTTTCAGCAACATTATCAGCCATTATTGGTGCGGTGGTAGGAAAGAAACTGTTAAAGAAAATCACATTAAAAAGCATGCAATTGGTGGTAGCGGTCATGTTAATGTTCATTGCAATTGGACTTGGATTTGGGTTTGTTTAGAGTAAAAAATGCCCAAACACAATTGTGTCCGGGCATTCATAGGTGAATATTTTTCAGGTTACGCTATACTAGAGCGACAATCCAACATTAGCCTGAAAAAAGCATCACAATTTTGTGGGTTATTTAGCAGCTTTATTTGCAGCAGCTTGTTTACGTAAATAGAACTGCTTTTTAATAAGTTTAACCGATTCAGCTTTGGCTTCGTCTTTTGTTTTTCCCTTCAATCCGGCAACGTATTTGGTAAATACATGACTAATATTCAAAGGAGAACTATAGTTGGATCCGTAAGCGTTATGACAAGAAAAGCAATTGGCCAAGCTATCTGAAGTTACGGTGTGAATGAATTCTTGCCCGAATCCAGCTTGAACGTATGTTTCCATGGTGATATTAGCTGCAGCTACTGATCCTCTGGTTAAATCACCGGAGTCAGAATTAGATAAGTTGTAACTTATACTATCCAAAAAATTGGCTTGTGCGGTAAGTCCCACATATTTCTCTGTATTTATCCAAATTGAACCATTGTAGAAATAGTTATTCCATATTCCCGCTAATTGGCTTTTAACACTTTGATTAATGGATTGAATATGATCAAAATTGGTTTGTCCATCTTGGCTAGTAGTCATAAAGGTAGTACTACCATTCGATAGTTTTTGAACTGGGGTTCCATATTGATAAACAGTAAATACGTTGGTGTTAATTCCTGCATTAGATGTGATGTTGTTTAGGTCTGCCGAAACATTTTGGTCAAAGAAAGGATAGTCCATACTGGCAGTAACTAAGGCATCTTGGGTAGATGTGGCATTGGGCCAATCATACATTGGGGCTAAAGAATCATGTTCAAAAGTGGCCCACACAAATTCAGGATGGTTTTCTACTATACCAACAACATGCAATCCTAAAAGAGCTACTCTAGTAGGAACACCCTCAATAATTCCATGAGTTATGAAATAGGATGAGGTATCAGTTAAGGCGTTGACATCAATCCAAGCTCCTTTGACTTCTAATGCTCCAACCGGAAAAGTAACATCTTTTAATGAACTTGGGTTGGAAATAGCGGTGGGACCATATTGCGTCATCGTATTGTATAAAGATGAATCCAAGAAGATGGAATAATATACTGTTATGGCAGGGACCCCATTAACTCCGGGAGTGTTTAATATGTCTTGCGTGCTACTAGCTTGCGCTTTTTCAGTTAAAATAATTCCTTTGTTTTGAGCAGTTAACTGTCCCGTTGGGGTTACCTGAATTAAATTCATGAAATCAGGCTTACCATTAACCTCGTTGGTCAACCACAAAAACTTTTGCCATGACCATTGATGAAAATCGCAATTGGTTACAGTAGCATTATTGGCAAATACACTTGTAGGTCCTTCATTGGGAGCAGGAGTATTTCTAGGTTGGCCGGCAGCAGGAAACCAAGAAGCAGGGGCTACACAGTTTGAAGAAGTAGCCGTGGTAGCGTACTCTTTTGTTGGGGTAGATTCTGTCTCAGTAGAGGCTGTCTCTTATACACATCTCCGAGCCCACGAGACTCCTGAGCATCTCG
>CAJXPI010000155.1 GCA_913057875.1 uncultured Flavobacteriales bacterium | reverse complement strand
GAGATGTGTATAAGAGACAGTACATATCATGTTTGAGCACAGTCCTATCCTTCCACTTTGACTGGTTAAAAACGGTTAAGGCAAGAACAATAGCTATGACCCAAGAAATAAATAAACTAGGAGATAGCCGCATGCACTTTACTTTTTGAAAACTTGTTTAGAGAAAATATTGTACTTCAAAATAGAATAAATGGCTCTAACACCATCTTGCCATCCAATCTTTTTACCTTCTTCATACGTACGTCCGTAATACGAAATACCCACTTCATAAATACGGATATTAGGAACTCTTGAAATCTTCGCAGTTACCTCTGGCTCAAATCCGAAACGTCTTTCCTTCAAGTAAATACTCTTGATGGTTTCCGCATGAAACACCTTATAACACGTTTCCATATCTGTTAAATTCAGATTAGAGAACATATTTGAAATAAATGTCAAGAATTGATTTCCGATAGAATGCCAGAAAAACAAAATTCGGTGAGGATTTCCACCCAGAAAACGAGAACCATAAACCACGTCCGCAAAACCGGTTAAAATAGGTTTCAACAAAATGTTGTATTCCTCTGGGTCATATTCTAAATCCGCATCTTGAATAATAACGTAGTCCCCTTTAGCTTCATCAATGGCACGATGAATTGCAGCACCTTTACCCATGTTTTTAGGCTGATTATACAATTTCATATCCGCCTCAGGGTGCGCTGCTATGTATCTTTTAATTGCCCCTTCGGTATCATCCGTTGAGCAATCATTAACCATAACAATCTCTTTTTTAATATCATTAGTCAGTTTAACGGCTAAAACCTTATCCAATATGAGGTGAATCGTTTTCTCCTCGTTGTATGCTGGAATTAAAATACTTAATGTGTTAAACGTCATGTTTTGCTAATTTGTGGCAAATGTAACTTATTTGAATGCTAAAAAGAATAGAAAATTATGGCCTCTTTTGAAAGATTAAAACTTCAAAATCAAAATACTCCTTTCCGTTAAATTCATTAGGTGCAATGAACCTTTTCACGAAATTTAATTCAGGGTCATTTACTAGCGTCTCCTTAGTTAACCCTCCTTCAACAGGTCCAAATTGCGAGTCCCAAATAATAATGGACCCCGGACTTAAATCCATACTAGGCTCATTAATATTTAACACTCGTTCTCTACTTCTATCATTACTAAAAGGATCCAGTTCAAGAGTAAAAGCTTCCAAAGGATTATAGTATACGATGTATTCCTTTTTCAAATCTTCCTTCAAAATATAATGGCAAGCTTCCACTACCGTTTTATCTACTTGTTTTGATTCTAATGGGAATTTGTTTTTTGTAGTTCCTTCTATTACAAACACCAATGCCAATACACTTAAAAGAACCGCTTTTTTCCTGTCGCTCCATTTCACTGCCTCTACGAAATATGAAAGTCCATACATCCCCGTTAATGCTACCAAAGGAACAATACCCGCCATTACCCGGGTGAGTCCCGCAGAGGCACCAATTCCGTATGCCCAAACCACGGTATGTGCTAAGAAATAACCCACAGAACATCCTACGATGAGAAA
The DNA here is from genome assembly GCA_913057875.1 of uncultured Flavobacteriales bacterium. Taxonomy (GTDB): domain Bacteria; phylum Bacteroidota; class Bacteroidia; order Flavobacteriales_G; family Salibacteraceae; genus CAJXZP01. Next base: position 5,533 of record CAJXPI010000155.1, on the reverse strand, counting down.
CGACTCCAATGCAAATTTTCTATCCTTTTGCTTAAAAATGGTGATTACCATTGCGGCAATTCCTAGAAAAAAAGCACAGATTAAGGGCCAACCAAAAATTCCGGGTGCCTCATGTAAAAAATGAAATAAATCACCACTACCGTATATACTAGAAGAACCCTGATACGGATTCTTAGTGATGGGCCAAAAAAAGTCTTTGTGCACGGAATAACCCAGAAGCGCCATGATTACACCTCCAGTAAGCAAAGTAAATACTGATTTATAATTTTTTAGAAGGATGAAGGTTAAGGCAAACAATGGCAAGAAAATAACACCTTCTGTGCGAGCAAAGGGAATAAATGAAATGACTATCGCACTCCACTCAAATTTCTGTAAAACGAATAAATAAATGGATAAAACTAAAGTGAACGCAAAGAGAATTTCAGTAAGACTTGAGAATGAAAGCACGAAAAATAAAGGGGTAAACACGGTTATTATTATCCCCAACCATGAGAAATTTACTCCCATTCTTTTAGCACTAAGGTTTACCAAAATACCCGAGCCAATTGCTACTAGAATGTTAAACGTTACAGCACCTTTAAAACCAAATTGTGCAAAGGGAGATGAAAGAATGGTAAACAAGGGCTTTCCCCAATGATCAAAAAATAAATGAGGATGCACAAAAGACCAATGGGCAAATAAATAGTGCATGTACGAATCACCGCCTCCACGAGTGCCCTCATTAAACAAATTCAAAATAAACATGGCAACGAAAATTAATCCTGCCAGAATGCTTACTTGATATTTTTTAAAAAATGATTTCAAAGTGGGTAATTACCATTTATTCACTGCTAATACAGTGAATAATAAAAAGAGTTACAGAGACATTTCAGGAATTTCTCCTTCAATAATCAAGTTACCTTCAGTTGCATTTTTGATTTCGTCAACGGAAACTCCAGGAGCGCGCTCTATCAGTTTAAATCCACCTTCCACAATATCCAGTACAGCCAAATTTGTAACCACTCTTTTAACACAGCCCACTCCGGTTAAAGGCAAAGTACATTCTTTTAACATCTTAGATTCCCCCTTTTTATTGGTATGCATCATGGCCACAATAATATTATCAGCGCTGGCTACCAAGTCCATGGCTCCCCCCATACCTTTAACCATACGGTTTGGAATTTTCCAATTGGCAATATCTCCATTTTGCGCTACTTCCATAGCTCCTAAAACGGTAAGCTGCACGTGTTGTCCACGAATCATGGCAAAACTAGTAGCGGAGTCAAAGTAAACTGCTCCAGGCAAATTAGTAATGGTTTGTTTTCCCGCGTTAATTAAATCTGCATCCTCTTCTCCTTCAAAAGGAAAAGGGCCCATTCCTAAAATTCCATTTTCGGATTGAAACTCTACATTCACTCCTTCGGGAATGTAATTAGCTACTAATGTTGGAATTCCAATACCCAAATTCACATACCAACCATCTCTCAATTCTTGTGCAATTCTTTGTGCAATACCAATTTTATCTAGTGCCATAATTGAAAATTTTATCGATTATTTATTGGGTTACTGTTTAGCTCTTACCGTACGTTGCTCTATTCTTTTCTCAAAGGTTTCTCCTTTAAAAATGCGCTGAACAAAAATACCTGGAGTATGAATTTCGTTTGGATCTAACTCTCCAGCTGGAACTAGTTCCTCTACTTCAGCCACAGTGGTTTTACCAGCCATTGCCATCATTGGATTGAAATTGCGTGCGGTGCCTTTGAATACTAAATTACCCGCTTCATCGCCTTTCCAAGCTTTTACAAAAGCAAAATCAGCGGTTAAAGCAGTTTCTAAAATATGAGGTTTTCCGTTGTATTCACGCACTTCTTTACCTTCGGCTACTTCGGTACCAAAACCTGCTGGAGTAAAGAATGCTGGAATACCTGCACCACCCGCTCTACAACGCTCAGCTAAGGACCCTTGAGGAATTAAATCCACCTCTAATTCACCACTTAACATTTGACGTTCAAACTCATCGTTTTCACCTACGTAGGAAGCAATCATTTTTTTGATTTGCTTGGTTTGAAGCATGAATCCTAAACCAAAATCGTCCACACCCGCATTGTTAGATATACACGTTAATTGATTTACTCCTGATGCCACAACCGCTTGAATTACGTTTTCAGGTATTCCACATAACCCAAAACCACCAAACATCATGGTCATTCCACTTTCTACTCCTTGAGTAGCTTCTTTTGCGTTTGCAACAACTTTGTTAATCATAATAATAAATTTAAGATTAAATTACCACTGAGGTTCCTCGGTGTTCGAACTAAAAGGATCTGTGTTGGTTGTATTTGCCACCTCACAATCTAACTCAATAGTTAAACTCTCTGGTTTTTCAAATGGATCTTTCGATAAATTCAACGTGGAATCGGCCCAAGCCGCTTTCATATAAAAACCCCAAATAGGTAAAGCGGTATTAGCTCCTTGACCGTAATAGGTTCTACTAAATCTTACAGATCTATCCTCTGCTCCTACCCAAACTCCAGTAACCAAATCGGGAGTAAGCCCCATAAACCACCCGTCTGAATTATTTTGAGTAGTCCCCGTTTTACCCGCAATAGGTAATTGACGTGAAAAACCATCATAATCACGTTTTTTACTATTGCTCAACAATCTAACTCCAGTACCCATACGCCAAGTAGTTCCCCAACGAGATTCATCCCTGCCTAAATAGGGGCCTCTTGCTCCTTTCACAACTCCTTCCATTAAGCTAATCATGGTATAGGCATTTTCCTCACTCATTGCCTCGCGACTATCCGCTACAAAATCAACAATCACAGCGCCATTTTTATCTTCAATTCTGGAAATATAGGTAGGCTCATGCCAGATTCCTTTACCAGGGAAAGTAGCTAACGCACCCACCATTTCATACAATGATATATCAGCAACTCCTAAGGCCAAAGATGGTACCGTATCTAATCGACTAGTTACTCCCATTTTACGGGCATATTCAATTACCGCAGCTGGTCCGTATTGTTTCATAACCCAAGCAGTTACTGTGTTCATAGAATTAGCTAATCCATATTTTAAGGATACCATATCACCATAGTGACCATCACTATTTTTAGGAGTCCAATCCTTTAACAATCCATATTCACCTTTGTGAAAAGTGGTTAAAATATTAGGGACCTCGTAACAAGGAGAAAGTCCATTTTGAATAGCTAACGCATATACAAATGGTTTAAAAGTAGAACCTACCTGACGTTTACCTTGTTGTACATGGTCGTATTTAAAATACTTGTAATTTATTCCACCTACCCAGGCTTTAATTTCACCTGTATGTGGATCCATTGACATTAACCCACTCTGCAAAAATGCTTTATAATAACGGATAGAATCCATGGGCGACATCATTGTATCCACTTCTCCCTTCCAAGTAAACACTTTCATTTTAGTAGGGGTATCAAAAATAATATCAATAGAATCTTTAGGAGTCTTATGCGCCTCGTGTCCACAGTCCTCATGGGTACACAACCAAATTGCCTCACCTTCTTCATTGGTAGCATCTTGAACATAGTCTCCTCTTCGTCCACAATTTGCACATTCTCTACCTGTCATTACAAAATAACGTTGTGAACGCCTTTTTGAACTATTTAAAATTCTTTCAATAGATTCTTTAGAAAGGTCATTACTGAAAGGAGGGTTTCTCCATTTTTTATTATTGGCATCAAAATCTTTTTGCAGTTCCTCACCTAAATGCTTTTGAACCGCAGTTTCTGCATAATCCTGCAGTCTAGAATTAATGGTGGTATAAATCTTTAACCCATCTCTGTATAAATCATAAGATTCACCATTTGGTTTACTATAAATGAAATTACCATCCGCATCTTTTTCGGAGAGTAGCGCCTTCATTTTCTTTTTTAGAATTTCTCTAAAATAAGGGGCTTTCCCGTCAATATGGGTCATGGAAGTATAGTCGGATCTCAATGGCAATTCTTTCAACGAATCTTGTTGAAGTTTGGTGATATATCCATTTTTTTCCATCTGAGCATACACGGTATTTCTCCTAAAAAAAGTACGCTTCAATTTTGCTTCCGAGCCTATAGGATTGTAATAGGTAGGATTTTGTAACATCCCAACTAGAATAGCACATTCATCAATATTTAAGTCTCTGGCTGACTTGTTGAAATATATATTAGCGGCAGATTCAATTCCTTTAGCCCCATGAATAAAATCAAATTTATTAAGGTACATAGCAATGATTTCTTCCTTGGTATATTGACGCTCTAACTTAACGGCAATCACCCATTCCATTAACTTGTATTTTAAGCGTACTAACTTATTTCCAGACCTATTTGAAAATAATAATTTAGCTAATTGCTGGGTGATGGTACTTGCACCTCCACGTGTACCCAAAAACATGGTGGCAGTTACCAGCCTTTTAATATCAATACCCGAATGATTGTAATAACGCTCATCCTCTGTATTTACAAGCGCACCCACCAAAGTATCGGGCAGTTCTTCAAAAGGAATAAAGGTTCTATTTTCAACGAAAAATTTCCCTAAAATTTCTTGATCAGAAGTATAGATTTCTGTGGCTAATACGCTTTTAGGATTTTCTAATTCCTCAAATGATGGAAGTTCCCAAATCATCCCACTTGAAAGTGCCCAAAAGAACAGAATTGCAAAACCAATTCCTCCTATGAACAAGGTCCATAACCAAACAACAAATTTGGTGAATTTAGGTTTTTCAGTAGTTTTAGCCATTCCGTAAATTTAATCCTTTATTCTTTTCAACATCACACCTAGGTTTTGAATATTGGCTAGGTAATCATTTCTCATTCCGTGTTTGATTCGCATTTTGTATTGCCCCTCTTTAGTAAAATGAAAACTGCGATTCAATAAAACATGCGTATCAATTAAATCACCCATTCCTGAGCCAACCCAACGCCCATCTGGAAATGCCATTGGACAGTTAACCGAATCTACATGGGTAAAACCATCCGGCTCCGTAGTTTCAATAAATAACCACAAATTTTGAAACCCATACTCAGGAGTGTGACGTACATCAATAATTAGATTGTGTTTATTAACCGTATCCGGAGCGGTAAAAGTAAATATTACTGGATCGGTGTAATTCCAACCGTTCACATCAATTTCCTCCATTTGTTCATACACAATTCCTTGCTCGCAAGAAGTTAACCCTACGGCAAAAAAGAGCATGGCTACAAACGTCAAAAATCTATTCACTTTTTGTTTCTCCACCTGGTTTTGGCTTTCGGTTCTTATTGCGATTTCTATTATTTCTGTTTGGTCTTGGCTTTTTATCCGCTCCCTCTCCTTCTGGCTTTGGATTATTGCTTTGAGGTTTTTCTGCCCCTTGCTTTTTCGCGTTTGGCTTTTGGTTTGGATTGTTTTTTCTTGGCGGTCTTGCCTTAGACTTTTGTCCATCAGGCTTATTGCCTTGTTTATTAATTGTACGGTTACTTGGCTTTTTCTTGCCGTTGTTTTTTGATAAAGCCTGTCTCTTATACACATCTCCGAGCCCACGAGACTCCTGAGCATC
>CAJXPI010000154.1 GCA_913057875.1 uncultured Flavobacteriales bacterium | reverse complement strand
CACAGAGTAGTCGTCGGCAGCGTCAGATGTGTATAAGAGACAGATACAATTTGGCCGCAGCATTGTTCCAAAACCCTAAATCTGTTACATGGTTCCATGTAAGTTGATCTTTTTTAATTGCGGCTAACCATTTATCACGATCTCTATCTAACGAAACACCCAAAACATCGTAGCCTTGCCCATGGTATTTGTTGTAGATTTCCACCATATGAGGATTTTCCATTCTGCAAGGTCCACACCAGGAAGCCCAAAAGTCTAATAACAGGTAGTTTCCAAATTGACCAGATAGAGTAATTGGTTTGTCTAAGGTATCGTTCATTGTAAAATCGGGAGCTATTTGGCCAACAGCACTTTGTTCTAAAGTGGCTAACTTATTACTCAAAGTGGCATACATCAGAGAATTATTTACAGATGCATCTATTTCGTCAAAATAGATACGTAACTCTTCGGTAGATAATTGGTATGAAAGTGGGTTGATTAAATAAAACTGAGCCACATAACTTTTAGGGTTATTCTTTACCCATTCCCGTAACCACTTGTCTTTTAATTCTTCATATAAATAAAACTCCGTTTCAATGGCAGACATGGTAACGGTATCATCCATATCTTCGGCCGCATGGTGTTTTGTAATTAACTCATCCATGTAATTTGAGAAAACAGACATACTGTCCTTTGTGGCTAGTAACTCGTCATGTACACTTGAACCAGTAATCAATTCTTCTCCTGGTTTTTCAAAATCACCCGTAATTGAAATAGCACTATTATTGGCCATTAAACGTATCGCATAATTTCTTTTTTTATCACCAATGGCAATGTAGTTGGCTCCTTCAATATTACCTTCAAAATGAAACTTTCCGCTATCGCCTGCAACTGATTGTTTAAGGTTCCATCCATTTTCACCTAATTCAAATAGAAAAGCCGAATCCATAGAGGTATTGGCTATTTTTACGTCAATTTGGTAACCTTTGACCTTTGAGACTTCGGTTTCTTTTTGCTCTGTACACGAAGGAATAGTGATAGAAATCAAAATAGCGGCTCCAAAAGAGCGTAGTGCATTTTTCATAAAAATAGTTTGGGGTAAAAGTAGGTAATACAAATAAAAAAGTGGAAAAGGGAAGTGTGAAAAAGAAAATAGCGTTTTAAAACGACCAATCAAAGTAATTGGCTAATCCCAACCAAACGGCTATCCAAATCAACCCTTTAATCAAAAAGAAAGCAAATCCTACCCATCCAATACGTTGAAGCCACAGAATGATTTTGTTATTGATTTCTTTCAATTTGTCTAAACGTTTTGCGTTGAGAAAAAGTAAGCCAGAAGTGGAAAAGGAATCCACTCCGGCTTTATGTTTTGTTAGTCTACCCATTCGGCAACAAACAAGTTGGTCTCGTGGGTTCCTCCATTATTTCTGTTAGAGGAGAAAGCTACAAATTTACCATTGTTTGAGAATACCGGGAAAGAATCAAATACGCCATCATGTGATACTTTTTCCAATCCAGTACCATCTGTATTGATTAAGAACAAGTTGAATGGGTAACCTTTTTCATTCTCATGGTTTGAACTGAAAAGGATTTTGTTTCCGCTGGGGTGGAAGAATGGTGCCCAATTAGCCCCACCTAAATCCGTGAGTTGTCTTAAGTCACTTCCATCGGCATTACATATGTACAGTTCCATATCGGTAGGAGTCACCATTCCTTGGCTTAATAATTCTTTATATTCCGCAATATCTTCTTCTGTTTTTGGGCGAGAAGACCTGAAGATTAATTGACTACCATCCGGGGAGAAAAATGCACCACCATCGTAACCGAGTTCAAAAGTGATTTGTTTTACTTCGCTACCATCAATGTTCATCGTAAATAACTCCAAGTCCCCAGTTCTTAAAGACGTAAAAACAATTTTATCTCCCTTAGGTGAAACTGTTGCTTCTGCATCGTACCCTTCGAAATCGGTTAATTGGTTGATGATGTTCCCATCTAAATCAGCAGTAAAAATGTCGAAAGAAGGATAGATTGGCCAAACGTATTTGCCATCCTCTCTTTTTTCTGGTACAGGAGGACAAGCATCATTTACCAAGTGTGTTGATGCATATACAATGGTGGTATCACCCGGCAAGAAATAGGAACAAGTTGTTCTTCCTTTTCCAGTACTAACTAAACGAGGTGTAGTTTCTTTTAAATCCTCACTATACCAATCCGCAAAAAATATTTGGTCGCATTCAGCTCCCCATTTGTCATATTTTGCTTGGAAAACCAATTTAGAATCATCAAAACTCCAATAAGCTTCTGCAATGTCCCCTCCAGCTGTTAACTGATGAATATTTTTAAAATGCGTTTCTTCTTTATAGTGAACTTCACTTTTTTTAGTTGCTCCTGAATAACCGTCAGAGTTTTCAGAAGATTCAGAATTTGCAGATTCACCGCAAGCAGAAAGTACCAAAGCTGGTACTAGTAAAGAAAGAAAAATTTTTTTCATCCGATAAATAAATTTTGAAGCCGCGAAGATAACATTAAGTTATGAGTCAGTAGCTTCAATACCGGTGTTTTTCTTTCGTGACATTTATCTGACAAAAGACATGAGGTAGCTTCTGTTCTGCGTGCACCGGTGTTTTAAATTCGCACCTAGAAATTACTCATATTAATTATAAAAAGATGAAGAATTATTTAGCGTTAATAGGGTTTTTAGGGACTCTAACTATAGGATTTGCACAAGACCCTAAATCTGATATGATCGAGGTGGTTAAGTACCTGTCAAGTGATAAGCTAGAAGGCCGTGAAACAGGTACGAAAGCTGAAAAAGCTGCGGCTAAATATTTGGTAAGGCAATTCAAAAATATTGGTTTAGAGCCCAAAGGAGAAAAAGGGTTTTATCAAGATTTTACCTATACTCCAAAAGCAAATCCGCATGCATCTCAAGAGGAACAAGCTAAAATTTCAGATCCAATTACAGGAAGAAATGTGATTGGCTTTATTGACAATGAGGCAGAGTATACCATTATTATCGGAGCGCATTATGATCATTTAGGTTATGGGCATGAAGGATCGCGTCATACCGGAGGAAAGGCTATTCATAATGGGGCTGATGATAACGCCAGTGGAGTTGCCATGATTTTAGAATTAGCCAAATATTTAAAAGATAGTAATCCCAATCACAACTATGTGATTTTAGCTTTTTCGGGAGAAGAGAAAGGGCTTTGGGGATCTAATTATTACATGAAAAACCCAACCATTGACACCTCAAAAATATCCTATATGATCAATTTTGATATGGTCGGTAGATTATCTTCATCATACAAATTGGCGATATATGGTACAGGAACTTCACCGGTTTTTGATGAGGTGTTAAAAAATGCAAATGATCCTGTTAAATTTCATTTAGTAACTCAAGAATCTGGAGTTGGGCCATCAGATCACACTTCTTTTTATTTAAAAGGATATCCAGTACTTCATTTTTTTACCGGACAACATGAAGACTATCATAAACCTACCGATGATTTTGAAAAAATCAATTTTGATGGAATGGTTGCTATTTTGGAATATGTAGAAAACGTGATGAATCAATTAGAAGGTTATGGCCAATTAGATTTCCGAAAAACCAAAGATGAAGACTCAAAGAAAGCTCCTAAATACTCCGTAACTCTTGGAGTAGTTCCAGATTACCTGTATGACGGTACTGGAATGCGAATTGATGGAACTAGTCCGGGAAAACCTGCTGAAAAAGCTGGAATAAAAGCGGGTGATGTGGTTATAAAAATTGGAGATATTGACGTGCCAGATATGATGGGATATATGAAAGCTTTAAGTCAATTTAAAAAAGGACAAGAAACCGATGTGGTGGTGGTTCGCGATGGAAAAGAGGTAACCGTTCACGTTACTTTTTAGAAGTGCAAAGAAGGAATAAAAAAATCCCCGTAATCATTGATTGCGGGGATTTTTTGTAAATGATTGTATGCTTAAGGGAATTTAGGGAATTTAGAGAAGTCTCTTTCTCTTTTTTCTAAAAAGGCATTTCTACCTTCAACAGCTTCATCCGTGCCATAAGCCAATCGAGTCGCTTCGCCTGCATATACTTGTTGACCCACTAACCCGTCATCAATGAGATTGAATCCGAACTTTAACATTTTAATAGCAGTTGGACTTTTAGTCATGATTTCTTGCGCCCAATCGTAACCGGTTTGTTCCAATTCTTCGTGTGGAACTACTTTGTTTACCATTCCCATTTCAAATGCTTCTTGAGCCGAGTAATTGGCTCCTAAGAAAAAGATTTCACGCGCTCTCTTTTGTCCTACTTGACGTGCTAAATAAGCAGATCCAAATCCACCGTCAAAACTGGCTACATCTGCATCGGTCTGTTTGAAAATGGCATGTTCTTTACTGGCAATGGTCATATCACAAACTACGTGAAGACTGTGTCCTCCACCAACAGCCCATCCTGGAACTAAAGCAATTACTACCTTGTTCATGAATCTAATTTGACGTTGCACATCTAGAATGTTAAATCTATTCACACCGTTTGACCCCTTGTAACCAGAGGTAGATCTGACGCGTTGATCTCCACCCGAACAAAATGCCCAGCCACCATCTTTTGGCGATGGCCCTTCACCGGTTAAAAGAACAACACCAATATCCTGACTTTCATGGCAAATAATCAATGCTTCCCATAATTCGTCTACCGTTTTTGGGGTGAATGCATTTCTACATTCTGGACGGTTGAAAGCAATTCGTGCTACTCCGTTTAAAGTTTTGAATGTGATTTCTTCATACTCTTTTTCCGTTTTCCAATCCAGGTTTGCCATAGTGTATTATTTGTGTTCTTAAGGTTGCAAATGTAAGTACTGGAAATCTACTTAGAAATGTTTTTAATGGATAAGGACTCCAGTGTAGCTTAATACTCCGGAAAGGTTAGAGGAGATGCTACTCTAGGTGATTGATTATCCATTGAATAAGGTTATCTTCATCTACAATAGAACAAGAATGGCATTTGCGAATACCTTGATTTGTCAAAACCCTTTCCGGTGGTCGTAATAAGTTCTACATCTGGGTTACCAAGGTTTAAATTTTTAAGGTACTGGAAACAATGTTGTAGGAGTTGATGTCAAAATATCCCGCTCCACGTTCTTCCATCCACCAGTAAATATCGGGTTCATGAAATTGAATGACGGGAGTGTTTTTTAAGAACTGGATGTTTCCTCCTTTGGAATCATGATGTGTAAAAACAGATGCTTTTTGTTAGTCAGGTAGGTCTCAAAAGGATTGCTATCAAAAAAGGCGTTCAAAAAAGGGGGGCATATATTCTGCTTCTTCTAAAATATCCGCTTTTAATTGCGAATGATTTTCATTTGCTGAATTATAAAATCGAGCAAGGTCTACGGGGAAGTCGAATGCAAAGACGTCACTTATTTCAATATCTGATTTACCCTGTTCGCAAAAATTGAGCAAATCAAAGAGCGTGCGTACCAGAAGCTGAAATACCAAAACAGATAGCTGACTTAATACCTTTCTAAAGGATTCTTTGTAGGTTTTCATCAAGTCTTCCATCAATAATGATACCCTCATATTTATTGGGTTTAACCTAGAGCCAATGGCCAATAGTACCCATGTCATGTCAAAGAAAACTGCTTTAGGATAGTATAGTAATATTTTTACGGTTAATCATTGAGATTTGGATTACGGCCCACAAGATTATTTTAGATATTTATTACGGATTGAGAAACTGCAAATTAATTCCAGTAAAAATTTGAACCTGTGGTTGAGTCCCTTGATGCAGCAGCGTATATTGAGGTTCAATAAATAAATTGAAAACGTTATTGTTCACTTTTACCACTTTTCCAATACCCAATGCAAAAGGCACATTAAATGCTTCATTTTCTATATCAAAATACCAAATAGGAGCGCCTCTTAGGTAAGTTCCTTTGCCTAACTGCCAAAAGTAAAAGGGTTGTACTGCAGCATTGTTGGTGTTGTTTCTATTCTTGTCTCCAGCAAAAGATGCTTGCCATGTAATTAAACCACCAAATTGAAATATTGGCGATTTAGCAATGAAAGCTACAAATGCTAATCCTCCTTGCCATTTCCCAGTTCCCAATGCATCGTATGCGGCAGTGGGTGCGGTAACTAATGGTCCGATACCAACTGTGGCGGTAGGTTTAGAAACAAAGTTATACGAAATAAAAGCATTGATATCACCTAGCCCATTGGTAGTTTGTACATTACCAAGTAGGTCAGTAGTGCCAACTGTGGTGATGGGAGCAGAAACACGAAGTAATAATTTCCCGCTAGCAAAAGGCTTAGCAAATCGCACCCATGTATTGTTCATATAGGCCTCATCAGAAGCATTGGTCAATTTGGGTGTATAGTAATTGTGAAAGTTTAAAGCCGTCATGTTGGCTAGTGGATTGTTAGCCTGAGCGGCACCAGGAGATTCCTTTTTCTCTTGAGAGAATACAGAAATGGAAGCTATAAGAATTCCGAATAATAGTAGAAATGATTTTTTCATTATTGAAGGTTTAACAATTAAAAATTTTGAACCTAAAGTTACAGAATAAATCGATTCCGGATTGGGTGATCATCATTGTATAATAGGTTAAGTCTACAATTCATCAAACTTAGACTTCATCGTAGGGTTTCCGTACGTCAATTTTTTAATGGTTAATCCTTCTGCTTTTTGATTGGCTAAACGAAGCTGGTTAGCGCTAGTAGTCAATTCTGTCTTCACCTTTTGCATACGAGTAATTGACTTATCTATTTCTTCAATAGCTTTTTCAAAATGGTTAGAAGCGGAAACGTAATTTTTTGCAAATCCATTTTTGAAAGCATCAATTTTTTCTTCAAAATTCGTAATATCTATATTTTGATTACGCATTAAATTTAGCTCGGCCTTGTACTTTAAGGAGCTCATTGCTGCATTCCGGAGTAGGGTAATGATAGGAATAAAAAACTGTGGACGAATAACATACATTTTAGGGTATTTGTGCGAAACGTCTACAATTCCTGTATTGTAAAATTCATTGTCCGCTTCCAGTAAAGAAACCAATACCGCGTATTCGCAATTTTTGTCTTTTCTATCTTTATCTAATTTGGCAAAAAAGTCTTCGTTACGTTTTTTAGTAGCGGTTTCATCATTTTCATTTTTCATTTCAAACATGATGCCTGTCTCTTATACACATCTGACGCTGCCGACGATCTACTCTGTGTAGA
>CAJXPI010000153.1 GCA_913057875.1 uncultured Flavobacteriales bacterium | reverse complement strand
TCTACACAGAGTAGATCGTCGGCAGCGTCAGATGTGTATAAGAGACAGGAATAGAAGTATCCATGTCAAATTGAATTCTTATGGGTATATGTAGGTCAATTTCCGTACTGGAAGCCTCACTAAAAGTGCTTCTTATTTGTAAAATTAATTGATGAATGTACTCCTTAAATTCAATGTTCCCAGCGTCTTCATTTTGATACAACATTTGATGAATCATGGACATAGAATTAATACGGTTTTTTCCATCGGCAATAGCTAACCTCACCTTTGGGTCATCAATGCTATGCGATTGTAAATCCAATAGGCTCCAAATGATTTGAAGGTTGTTTTTTACTCGATGATGAATTTCTTTAAGTAAAATCTCTTTTTCTTCTTTTTGTTGGCCAATAAGGTGGTTTTTGCGCGCTAATTCCAGGTTGGTTGCTTGTTGTTTTTGGTATAATTTATAAATTACAACAACAAAAAGTAGGGTTATCATAAATCCACCGACTAAAAGCCAAATGATGGTTTTTTGCTTTTTTTGGAGTTGATTCCCTTGCGTTAATTTACTTGATTTTAAATCATTTTCTTTATTTAAATATGCAATTTCAATTTCCTTTTTTTCCGTTTCAAATTTGGTGCGTTGTTCCGCTAGAGCTTCTTGCTGTTGTTCATTAAATAATGAATCTGAAATGGTCATATAGGTGGTTCCATATTTAACGGCTAGCTCATTTTTATGAAGTAACGAATACGCGTGAAACAAAAATTTTGAAACGCGCGCTTCTTCTTTAATTAGTCCTGTTTCTTGGGTTAAATCATATGCCTCAAGAGCCATTTTCTCAATTTTAAGTAGCTCAGGATAAGTAGGGTTATTCGTTAGCATATAATTACACTGCGTATTCAACAAATGAATTTTTAATCGTTGACTTCCGTTAGTAGGGAAATAGGTTAAGGCCATTTCTAAACTATCTTGGGCTTCCTTTTCTTTTCCTAGTGCTACCAAAATTTCACTAGTAGACATATAGTAACGTGATACATGGTTAGAATCATTGATATGTAAAAATACCTTTTTGGCCTGTTGATAATAGTGAAGGGTGCTATCGTAAATACTATCTGCCGCAAATGCCTCTCCTATATTTTTTAACGAGAGTCCCATACCTAAAAATGCTCCTTGCTTTTTGCTATCTTGGTATCCAAGTTTGAAATATTTCAGTGCTTCGGTGTTGTTGTTTGTATTCAGGTAATTAAGTCCTAGATTGATATATCCGGAAAACAAATTGGCTGGAGCATATTTCTCCTTTTCTTGAACGGTGAGCAAAGTGTATTCAATGGCTTCATCCAGTTTGCCAGTATATTGGTAGGCTAAACCCAGGTTGTTGTAAATTTTATGTAAGAATAGCGTGTCATCAATAGATTTTCCGTAGTCAGCCGCAATGGTTAGATACTTTATGGTGCTATCTAATTTTTCAAAATTCATCCAATAGGTTCCTTTGGTGAAGAGGCAATTGAGTACTCCCGAAGAATAATTGGCCTTGTTGTAATAAAGAGATGCTTGGTCTAAAAATGTAAAACAAGTATCATCCCACAGGGTGTAATGAGTAAACATCCCCATATTAAAATACACATTCCCTGATTTTTTATGCCATTTGTTTTTTTGGGTTAATTCAGCAGCTTTTAAATAGTATGTATAGCTGGTTTCCGCATTTATGCGCTCCGATGCAATGGCAATATCCACCAATAGATCGTATTTCGCACTATCGGTGTTTGCTTGATGAAGTTCTGAAATTAGGGAGTCAACTGTACTTGCCTGTGTGGGTGTTATACCCACAAGAAGAAATAATAATAGACTTAAAATTGAGGTGTGGAAAAACCTCCATTTTAATTTACTTAGCATAGTTTAGATGTTGATCGGGGGTCAAATTTAAGTCTAAGTATTGGATAATATTTTATCCCAGGTTTTATTTATCATCACTATTTGTTTAAATCCAATTCCTCACTTGGGTCCCAGAAAATTTCTTTGAAATTTACGATTTGATCATCCTGAACTTTTATCCCTTCCGCTTCTAGTCGTTCTTGCATTAATGAGGGAGTGTCAAAGTGATTTTTCCCGGAAAGAACACCCAACCTGTTTACTACTCGGTGAGCTGGAACCTCTCCATTAGATTTGGTACATCCGTTCATAGCCCAGCCTACCATTCTTGCCGATCTTGGAGAACCTAAATATTTACCAATGGCCCCATAATTGGTAGCTCTACCGTAGGGAATAAGTCGTGCTACCTGATAGACTTTTTCAAAAAAGTCCTTGTTTTTTTCAGATAGCTTTATGGTAGTCATGTTACGAAATTCTAAATCGAAGATACTTAATTACATGACCAATTTCCGAAAATTTTTCTTCGTAATAGGTTTTGGTTTGCAATACCTCACGTAATTTCTCGTCTTCCACTTTATCTAATTCTGCATAAATATCGTGAGAATAAAACTCTAAGGTATACCCATGTTCTTCAATTTGCTCTAAAGTGTAATTAAAGAAAAAGTCATTGTCGTGTTTCAAATGGATAACGGCTCCAGGTTTTAAAAATTCACGGTATCTGTTAATAAACAAAGGAGCTGTTAATCTTTTACGTGCACGGTTTTTTTGCGGTTGAGGGTCTGGGAAAGTGATCCAAATTTCGTCTACTTCATCCTTTTCAAAAAACGAGGTAATGAAGTCAATTCGAGTACGTAAAAAACCTGCGTTATCTAGATCTTCATCTAAGGCAATTTTGGCACCTTTCCATAAACGGGCACCTTTAATGTCAACGCCTAAATAATTAATATCTGGGTTTTGGCGAGATAAGGCAACAGTGTATTCACCGCCACCACAGGCGAGTTCTAAAACCAACGGATTGTCGTTTTGGTAAAACTCTTTACGCCAGTTTCCTTGAATAGGATGTTTTAAAATAGCGCCCCCATTATTTTCGTCAATTACGTCTTTTAAAGACGGTTCCATTACGTTTTCAAATTCGGCACAATCGGCAAATCGTTTCAGCTTATTTTTATTCGACATCCTCTAAAAAAATTTGTGCAAAAATAAGCCAGCTAATTGGAAGCTAGATATCTCAACCTTGAAGTATTTTTGGACAAGGAATAATTCACAAATTTGAAGAAAAAAGTACTCGTGGCACCCCTAAACTGGGGAATTGGACATGCATCTAGATGTGTGCCTATTATAAATGCTCTTCTTTTAGAAGGTCACGAGGTCATATTGGCTTCTGATGGGCAGGCAAAGTTGTTTTTAGAACGTGAGTTTCCACAACTTTCTGTATTGGAATTGCCAAGTTATTATATCAGTTACCCTAAAAGAGGCGGACTGTTTGTTTTACATATGCTAACCTTAATGCCCCGAATTTGGAAGGCAATAAAAAGGGAGCATACGCTGTTGCAAAGTTGGATGAGACGCTACGAGTTTGATGTAATTATTTCTGACAACCGCTATGGAATGAATAGCCCAAATGCGAAATCGGTAATACTAACGCATCAAATTAAAGTAGCCACCCCTTTACGGGAAAAGTTAGTAGCCCAACAAGTGTATAAAATGCTCCGTAAGTTTGATGAAGTCTGGGTGCCTGATAACGAAGGTGGTTTGAATCTATCGGGTAAATTGGGACATGAGGATCTTTTCGATATTCAACCAAAATATATTGGGTTGTTGAGTAGATTCACAGATTTGGAAAAGGAAACACAACCCGAAAATTTCCCATTTTCAACTGGTTTTATTTTAGCGGTAATTTCTGGTCCCGAACCTATGCGCACCCAATTAGAGATGAAGCTCAAAGAGCAATTGACTTATACAAACCGGAAAGTTGTATTGGTAGGTGGTAAATTAAACGAGGAACTGGATGAAGTGAATGAGAATTTGTTTTACATGCCCTTTGCGAGCTCCAGTCAATTAAAGTGGTTAATGCAAAACAGTAGTGCCATTATTTGCCGTTCGGGGTATTCTACTCTTATGGATTTAATAGCACTTAGAAAGACGGCAATTTTGGTGCCCACCCCAGGTCAAACCGAGCAAGAATATTTAGGTGAATATTTGCAGCAACATGGAATTTTTGTGGTTCAAAAACAAAAAACATTAGATGTGAATGCAGCACTGATTGAGTTGCAAAAAATGGAATGGAACCCGCAATTAGATGTGCTAAATAATAATCAGAGCTTGAGGCAATTATTAGGTAAAATTTAACGTTATTTTCATTGAACATATAGCCGTTAAAAAACAATATTTGCGGCTCCTTATTAGTTGCCAATCAGGTTAACTTTGTAGGTTGTATTAGTGGCTCATTTAAGGGTTGCTTTTCATTGATAATTACCACTTTATGATTTCAAAGAAGTACTTTCTTTTCTCCATATTATTTGCATTTTCTTCGTCTGTTGTTTGGGCGGCTCCCCAAGAAAGTGATTCTGTCACGACAGATACCGTAGCTATTGACCCGGGTGATGAAGTAGTTTTTGCCCTAGATCACATGGCAAGAATTCCATACATCGAAATGAGCGAGGTAGATACCAACCGCGAAAACTTGAATGTTTATGGGTATGCGGCTGATAGTATTCCAAGTTTCGATAGCGAGCATTATGCGGCCATTCTAGATTCTATGGATCAGTTAACTCCATTTGATTTGGTGCATAATGAGAGAACGGAAGCTTTTATTCGTTTGTATGCGGTGAAGAGAAGAAAACAAACCGCTAGGTTATTGGGCTTGCAACATTATTATTTTCCTATGATGGAAGAAATGTTGGCTAAATATGAAATGCCATTAGAATTAAAATATTTAGCGGTTATTGAATCGGGATTGAACCCGAAAGCACGTTCACATGCAGGGGCTGTTGGATTATGGCAGTTTATGTATGCTACTGGAAAAATGCACGGATTGCATCAAAATTCTTATATGGATGAACGTATGGATCCGATCAAATCTACCGATGCTGCTTGTCGTTATTTAAAATATCTGTACGGGATGTATCATAAATGGGATTTGGCTTTGGCTGCGTATAACTGTGGGCCAGGGAATGTAAATCGTGCTATGCGAAGATCTGGTTCAACGGATGGAAATTACTGGGATTTGTATCCATACCTCCCTCGTGAAACGCGTGGTTATGTTCCTGCGTTTATTGCCGTTAACTATGTGATGAATAATGCCGCTGCACATAATATTTATCCGGTAATGCCACAATCTACCTATTTTGAAATGGACACCGTTCATGTTTCAAAACCACTAGAGTTTTCGCAATTAGCTGAAAACTTAGATATGCAGGTTGGAGACATCGCTTATTTTAATCCCACCTATAAATTGAATAGTATTCCGGCTTACAGTAACAAAACTTCTATTTTGTATTTACCTCATGAAAAGGCAGAACTTTTTGTGCAGAATGAAGATACCATTTACGCCATGGCCGTAAAAGCCAAACCGAATCAAGGTACGAAGGTGAAGAAGTTTAGTGAAGACCGGGTGGTGTATACCGTTAGGTCTGGAGATTATTTGGGTAAAATTGCCAACCGTTATCACGTGAGCGTTTCCAGTATTATGAAATGGAATGGCTTAAGAAGTAACAAGTTGAGAATTGGACAAAAACTAGTCATTTACCCAAGTAGCAAATACAAGGCATCAGCGAATACAAAAAAGTCAACGAAAACAATTCCGAAAAAAGTGGTGACAACCAAAGACACTAAATTCACGTATTATCAAATACAATCAGGAGATACACTTTGGGATATTGCCAAAGCGCAAGGGGTAACGATTGAAAAGATTAAAGAGTGGAACTCCGGCTTAAAAGACAGTAATCTGAAAGTTGGCACGAAAATTATTGTAGGTACTGTATAACATTCAAATTGATTTCATGCGATATTTAAAATATGTAGGTTTCTTATTTGCCCTAGCCGTGTTGACTTTGTCATCGTGTCAAGAAGAAGAAAAGAATAGTATGTTCATGACCGTTTCGGGTAATCCCGGAGAGGTAATCATTGTTTCTACTACCAATCAATGGGATGGCGAAATAGGAAAAGCATTTAGAACTCACTTTCAGGCACCTGTGTACGGAATGCCTCAAGAAGAGCCATTATTTGATTTAGTGCAAACCAATAAAGGCGATTTTGAACGTGTTTTTGAAACGTTTAGAACCGTGGTTATGGTGGAAATGGATACTGCCCGTTTTTCTAAGGGAGAAATCGAGTACCGAAAAGATGCATGGGCAAAAGGCCAATTGGTAATTCGTATTAAAGCGAGTTCTCGCGATGAGATGGTGGATTTGATAAATGATAATGCCAATCAAATGATTCGAATTATTCAAACCAAAGAATTAAATCGTTTAGCAGCCAAATACAAAGCTCGTGCGAATAAGAAAATTAAAAGTCAATTAAAGAATAATCTTGGGATTGATGCTAACATTCCTAAAGAAGCGGTGGTGGCCACCATTGATTCTACGCATGCGTGGATACGCATTGAGCGCGAAAAACTAAAGGGAGGCTATAAGCATCAAATTAGTCAAGGTTTATTGATTACAAAATATTCATATACCGCAAAACAGCAGTTTTTAGATTCAGTATTGTTGGAGCAAAGAGACGTTATTTTGAAAAAATTCATTCCAGGTCCAAGTGACGGTAGTTATATGGCTACAGAATACAGATATTACCCTCCGGTTTCGAAAGAAATAGATTACTATGGTCACTTTGCGAAGGAATTTCATGGTCTATGGAAAATGGAAAACGACTTTATGGGCGGGCCAATGGTTACTTATTTTGTATTGAACGATGAGGAAGGAATGATTTATTGCATTTCAGGATACGCTTTTGCACCTCAGTTTAACAAAAGAGAGTATTACCGAGAGATTGAAGCTATTGCTAAATCGGTCCGATTTAATTAAACAATTGTCATTTTTTAGACCAACCCTAATCTCTTATTCCATGTATTCTTGCATCAAATTATAGATGATGAAAAATATTGGAATTTTATTGGTCACTTTATTAGTGTCAATCGCTGGTTTTGCGCAAAAATCGCCCGCGGATTATGGAATGGATACTACACAAACTTTACCCGTAGGTTTGGAGATAGGAAGTAAAGCGCCTAAGTTTAAAACAACCGATATTGATGGCAATGCCATTGTAATGAAGGACTTATTAAAGCAAGGTCCGGTAGTTGTCATTTTTTACCGTGGAGAATGGTGTCCCGTATGTAATAGATATTTAACAGCTGTCTCTTATACACATCTCCGAGCCCACGAGACTCCTGAGCATC
>CAJXPI010000152.1 GCA_913057875.1 uncultured Flavobacteriales bacterium | reverse complement strand
ACGAGATGCTCAGGAGTCTCGTGGGCTCGGAGATGTGTATAAGAGACAGTCACCGTTCTCTTTCAGTAACTTATCTACCATTTTAGTAGATTTATTTTTATCGAAACCTAGAGCAAACAATGCAGATAACGCCTCTTCACGGCTTGTATTGTGCGAAGCAAAAGAAATATCTGAGACCCCGTCAATTTTATTCACTTTATCCTTTAAATCAATAATGATTCTTTGGGCCGTTTTGGCTCCAATACCCTTTACTGATTGCACTGTTGCCGCATCTCCATTTGCAATAGCCGAAATAGCTTCACCTGGAGATAATGAACTTAGCACCATTTGAGCAGTACTTGCTCCTACACCGGAAACAGAAATCAACTGACGGAAAAAAGCGCGTTCTTCTTTGTCAGCAAATCCGTACAATACATGAGCATCCTCACGAATAGCCAAATGTGTAAACAGACTTACACTTTCGTTTTCACCAATTAGACTAAAAGTGTTAAGGGAAATATTCACATAATATCCTACACCATTACACTCAATAACAGCATAGCTAGGGTTTTTCTCAGCCAAACGGCCTTTTAAAAATTCAATCATTTTAATTTTTTAGCTTGAGCGTCAACACACGCAATTTTTACCATGTTAATGATTTCTCTTACCGTAGATCCTAATTGCAGCACATGATATGGTTTATCCATACCTAACAAAATTGGACCAATAGCATCGGTAGAAGCTAATTGCTGGGTAATTTTATACGCCACATTTCCAGCAGTTAGATTTGGGAAAATCAAAGTATTTACTTTTTGATTTACCAATTGCGAGAATGGGAAAATCTCTTCCAACAACTCATTATCTAATGCGAAATTTGCTTGCATTTCACCATCTACCAGCACTTCTGGGTGATCCCTATGTAAAATTTCCACAGCCTCAGATGCCTTACTCGCACTTGGCGTATTGGACGAACCAAAGTTAGAATAAGATAACATGGCAATCACCGGTTTTATTTTCATACGTTTCACCGCTTCATCTACTTGTAAGGTAATATCTACAAGTTCTTCTGCAGTGGGATCAAAGTTAATGGTCGTATCTGCAAAAAATAACGGCCCATTTTTAGTGATTACCACATACATCCCTACCAATCTCATGGCATCCTTATCTTTACCTAAAACCTGTAAAGCTGGACGAATGGTATCTGGATAATTTCTCGTTAACCCAGAAATGGCAGCATCTGCCATACCTGACTCTAACATACCTGAAGCAAAATAGTTACGCTCACGCATTAACTTGGTAGCTTCATATAAAGTGAGACCTTTACGTTTACGCTTATCAAAAAACATTTTGCCAAAGCTTGCTCTCAACTCTTCCGTATCTTCAGAACGAGCATCCATGATTTCACAACCTGAAAGATCAAATGCAAATTCATCCGCCACGCTAACAATTCGCTTTTCGATACCTAATAGAATCGGTTTGGCAATTCCTTGCTCGGCAACGGTAACAGCCGCCTTTAATACTTTAGGGTTATGTCCTTCTGCAAAAACCACTCGTTGAGGATCAGATTTTGCACGAATCTCTAGACCTTTCATTAAAGTATTTTCAAGGCCTAAACGTTTTCTTAATTCCTTTTTATACTTCGCGAAATCTTCAATTGGCTCTTGAGCCACTCCGCTATCCATAGCCGCTTTGGCCACAGCTGGAGCTACTCTGGTAATCAACCTAAAATCTAAAGGTTTTGGTATTATATAATCTTTAGAAAAAGATAAATTCATTTGGTTATAAGCCTCCGTCACTTCATCTGGAACAGGCTCTTTTGCCAATTCAGCCAATGCATGAACGGCAGCCAATTTCATTTCCTCGTTAATAGTGGTAGCTCTTACATCTAGAGCACCTCTAAAAATGTAAGGAAACCCAAGTACATTATTTACCTGATTTGGCGCATCACTTCGGCCGGTAGCCATTATGATGTCATCACGAGAGGCAATTCCATCTGCATAAGAAATTTCAGCTATTGGATTGGCTAAGGCAAATACAATAGGTTTCTTAGCCATGGATTGCACCATTTCTTGTGAAAGTACGTTTCCTTGAGAAAGCCCTAAAAAAACATCCGCTCCTTTAATAGCTTCTTTCAAACTAGAAAGCTTGGTATCTCT
The DNA here is from genome assembly GCA_913057875.1 of uncultured Flavobacteriales bacterium. GTDB lineage: Bacteria > Bacteroidota > Bacteroidia > Flavobacteriales_G > Salibacteraceae > CAJXZP01. The sequence goes on along the minus strand of CAJXPI010000152.1, from coordinate 5,119 downwards.
TCTAAAGAACTCTTTGGTTTTTGGTAGCTCCCCTCGAGAGGTATTGATCACCCCTTTGGAATCTAGCATTAAAATGTTTTCTTTTTTAGCTCCAAGCTTAAGGTATAAACGCGCGCACATTATAGCTGCTGCACCGGCTCCGTTTACAACAATTTTAATCTTCTCTATTTTCTTTTTGGCTAGTTCTAAAGCATTAATCAAGGCAGCTGCAGAAATAATAGCAGTACCATGTTGGTCGTCATGCATTACTGGAATATTCAACTCCTCTTTTAACCTCTCCTCAATCTCAAAAGCTTCAGGTGCCTTAATATCTTCTAGGTTAATACCTCCAAATGTTGGCGAAATATTTTTAACCGTTTGAACAAACTCCTCAATATTCTTGGTATCTACTTCAATGTCGAAAACATCAATATCAGCAAAGATTTTAAAAAGCAAACCTTTACCTTCCATTACTGGCTTAGACGCCTCTGGACCAATGTCACCTAATCCTAATACGGCAGTACCGTTTGAAATTACGGCAACCAAATTCCCTTTAGCGGTGTATTTGTATACATCCGATTTATTTGCTGCAATCTCTTTACAAGGCTCAGCTACTCCAGGAGAATAAGCTAGTGATAAATCACGTTGCGTGCTGTATGGTTTTGTGGGCACCACAGCTATCTTTCCAGGACGACCTTCCTCGTGATATCTAAGCGCTTCTTTATTTTTAATTTTCATGTGAATTATTTCGAAAATGAACCGAATAATTTAACCTGCAAAATTACATAAAACATATGACGCCACACCCAATAAAATAGGACAAAAAGGTAAGATTATGTGATCCTTAATAGATAGTATTTTAGCGCTTTCAATAACCTAATTTACCCCCTTATCTATTGGTGAAAACCGTCTTTAGCTGAATCATAGTAGCAATACTTTTCGCACGTGTTTTTGCCTCAAACGCATGTGGACCTTCAAACAAATTATCTAAGTTTAAAATAAACAACCCTAACCATGTTTCAAACATAGAAGGCGTTAAGTGTTGTATTCCATGCAGCTGTTTATGTAAACGCATTGGATTACCCTTGTAGACTGCATTTTTAAAGATGATAGATTCCCAAAAATCATACATCTTGGGCAGGTGGGTTTCCCAATCTATTTTGGCAACCCCATTAAACACATGATCTAGTTCAGCATCTTTTTGAACGTGTTCATAGAAGGTATTTACCATTAAAATAATATCCTCACGTGACGAAATATCTGGTTTTGATGCCATTATTTTAGCAATTGATAGGTTTGAATGGCAATTTCTAATTCTTCATTAGTTGGCGTAACTAATACATTTACTGAGGATTTATTAGAGTTAATATCTCTAATTTGATCATTTCTAACTTCATTTTTCACGTCATCTATTACAATACCCAAATGGCTCATTTCTTCACAAACCAGTTTACGAACTAGCGCACTGTTTTCTCCAACACCAGCAGTAAAAACAATACCATCTAACGGACCGATTACCGCCATATATGCCCCAATGTATTTTTTAATTCGGTAGCAATAAATATCTAATGCCAATTTTGCTTGTTCATCACCTGCTTCAGCTCGATTGGTTATCGTTCGCAAATCATTATCACCCGCAAGACCTTTCATACCACTCTGCTTGTTCAGCATGGCTTTCACCTTTTCAATAGAATAACCTCGTTCTTCCTCTAAGTAAAAAATAACACCCGGATCTAAATCTCCAACACGTGAACCCATTACCAAACCTGTTAGCGGAGTCATTCCTAAAGTAGTATCAACAGATTTCCCATTCTTTACCGCAGTCATACTGGCTCCATTCCCTAAGTGAACCGTAATTAGATTCGCTTTATCGGGATTAATACTCAGATGCTCGGCAGACACCCTAGCCACATAACGATGCGAGGTGCCATGAAAGCCATATACCCTCACCCCATATTGATCATATAGGTAATTAGGTAGTGCGTAGCGGTATGCTTTAGCGGGTAAAGTTTGATGAAATGCAGTGTCAAAAACAGCTACATGAATCGCCTCAGAAAACACCTTCTCTGAAACCTCAATTCCCTCATAATTGGGAGGGTTGTGCAAAGGTGCTAATCCAAATAGCTCTTTTATTTTTTCCTTAACTTCTGAATTTATTACCGTAGTTTTCTGAAAAGCCTCTCCTCCATGTACCACTCGATGTCCAACGGCCTTCACCTCATTAGGCGCATCAATTAAAGCATATTTAGGATCCATTAACCACGAGCCCACTAAAGCCAATCCGACTTGATGGTTTTGAATTTGTAGTTGCTCCGAAAATTTTTCACCATCCTTCTTTAAGGATATCGCTCCTTTTTCTTCACCTATTTGCTCTACCAACCCAGAAGCTAATTCTGTACCTCTAGGCATTTGAAACAAAGCAAACTTTATGGATGAACTTCCTGTATTTATAACTAATGTTTTCATTCTATACCTCCTTAACCCATGGACTGAATAGCTGTAATAGTCACGGTATTCACAATATCATCTACCAAACAACCTCTACTTAAATCATTTACGGGTTTTCGCAACCCCTGTAATACCGGCCCAACAGCAATAGCGCCCGTTTCACGTTGAACAGCCTTGTAGGTATTATTTCCCGTATTTAAATCTGGAAATACCAATACCGAAGCTTGTCCTGCAACTTTTGAACCCGGAATTTTCTTTTGACCAATTTCTAAATCTACGGCTGCATCATATTGGATAGGCCCCTCCACCAAAATATCTGGCCTTAGTTTCTTCACAATTTCTGTAGCTTCACGAACTTTCTCCACATCTGCTCCTTTACCTGAAGAACCAGAAGAATAAGATAACATAGCCACTTTGGGTTCAATTCCAAATTTCTTAGTGGTATCAGCCGAAGAAATTGCAATCTCTGCCAGCTGTTTTGCATTAGGATCGGGGTTAATCGCACAATCGCCATAGGAAACAACCCGATCATCCAATAACATAAAGAAAATAGACGAAACGGTATTTGAACCTTCAGAGGTTTTAATGATTTGTAGGGCTGGACGAATAGTATGTTGCGTGGTATGTGCTGCTCCAGAAACCATTCCGTGTGCATCTCCGTTTTGCACCATCATGGTGCCGAAATAAGAAACATCCGTCATCATATCTAGGGCCATATCCATATTCACCCCTTTATGTTTGCGCAATTCATAAAACTCACTGGCGTATTTATTTCGAAGTTCGGATGTCTGTGGATTGATGATTTGAACTTTATCAAAATCAATTTCAACCCCATTCAATTTTGCTAATCCCTTAACACCTTCCTCTTCTCCTAAAATAACCAGATCCACTAAATTCTGTGATTGAAGAATCTCAACTGCATGAAGAATTCGCAAATCATTCCCTTCCGGTAAAACAATAGTTCTACGATTTTCCTTGGCCAGTTTTCTTAGGTGGTACAAGAACATTTTTGGAGTCATTCCCTGATCGTCAAGACCAGTTAACTTTCTAAAGAATTTATCAGACTCTACGTATTTATCAAACAAATCTAAACTCAGTGCAATTTTTTGCGATTCGCGTACGGTCATTGTAGGCTTTACTCTTTCTGCTTTTATAGAGGTTTCGTAGGTGAAATCTGCTACACTAAGAACTGGAATGGTATTGGGCAAACCTTCAATTACTTCTAATGTCTCTGCTGAAGGAAGCAATCCTCCGGTCAAAATAATACCCGAAACATTGGGCCTTTTACTTGACATACTTGCCTGCAGTGCTCCCATTAAAATATCCGTGCGATCTCCAGGTGAAATAGCGAGACTCTTCTCGGTCATAAACTTGAAATAATTCTCTAAACGCATGGCTACCGTCTGAATATCATACACCAGATTCTCCAAGTGATTCTCTCCAAAAAGCACTTTCGCATTTAACTGCTTTGCTACCTCGCCAACCGTAGGGCTACTCAAAACCTTTTCGGCAGGAATTGCCGACATCACACCCGCAGAATCTTGGAGTTCACTCATGAGTTTATTCAGTAACTCCTCTCTTCTCTCGGGTTGAACTTTATTAATAACCGTTCCAAGAATCTTACAATTGTGATCTGAGTAACTTTGAATAGCCCACTGAATAGGGTTTATAATATCGTCAACATCTCTACCTAAACCTTGACCTAAAATGAGAACGGGAATACCTAGATTTTTTGCAATCAAAGCATTCAAGTCTAGTTCAAATTCTGAACCTTCTCCAATATAGTCCGTTCCTTCACAAACTACAAAGTCATAGTTCTCTTCCAGTTCTTTGAATTTATTAATTACCTTTTCAATAAAGACATCAAACTTATCATGTGCCAATAAATCTAGAGCCTCACCTCTTTGGAACGCATAGGTGCTGTCGTAACTCTGATCCAGTTTGTGATGATCTAAAATCAGCTCAATATTATGGTCTTTATGCCCTGTTTCTTTATCGCGAACTACAGGTTTAAATAAAGCCACTTTTTTGGTGTGACGCAATGCCACCTCAAAGCAACCCAACGCAATTAAAGTCTTTCCAGCATAGGGCTCTGAAGATGAAATGTATATTGACTTTGCCATGATTGAAAATTTTATCTCAAATTTACGGAATACCAATGTGCAAGTTCCATTTATATGTCAGTTTTATAGGGAATTTTAATCATTTCCATTAAATTGCGTAACCAAAAAACACTAGACATGAAATTATTCGATACCATTACTATAACACCATTTATGGGCATTTTAATGCTAACACAATTAACCAGTTGCACTGAACCCGAAGCAAAAGAAGTGGTAATTGAAAAAACGGTAGTTCAAGAAGTTGACAGCGCTAAAATTGCCAATGAAAATCCAGAAATTGAACATTTACAAAAAGAGGTTCTGGGTTTAAGTAAAGAAACGAAAGCCGAGAAACAGACCATCAACGAACTAAACAAAGAGGTGAAAAGGTTGATTTCGGAAAACGATAAATTACATACGGAGATTAATCAAAAAGATCAGGTGATTTCGAAACTTGCTGCTCCGGATCAACATAAAATTAGTAGAGAAGAATTAGAGATTAGAGCTTTAATGCAAGATCTAAATAATGCCTGGGTAAAACTCTGTCTCTTATACACATCTGACGCTGCCGACGATCTACTCTGTGTAGA
>CAJXPI010000151.1 GCA_913057875.1 uncultured Flavobacteriales bacterium | reverse complement strand
CTCGTGGGCTCGGAGATGTGTATAAGAGACAGGCTGATGTACCATGTAGCGGAAGTGGTACTTGGGGAAGAACTCCCGAAAGACTCGCTTACTTTAAAATTGATGAAATTGAAAAATATGCGCAATTACAAAAACAAATAACCACCACTGTATCTAAGAAAATAAAAACGGGAGGTTATCTACTATATATTACTTGTTCTGTATATGAACAAGAAAATAAAAATGTGGTTGCCAAAATGTGCAAAGAAGATGGCTTGAACCTACTGGAACAGAAAGTAATTAGCGGAATAGACCAAGGCGCAGACACTATGTTTGTGGCGTTATTAGAAAAGTATTAATCTTTTACGGTCCTATTCCCTGCAAAAATTACCGCAAAAGCAGTAGTAAACATAATTAAGCTATAAATTGCCGAAGGAATGGTCATTGCTGCGTTTCCAATTAAAGTAGTGGCTACAGCTATTCCAAGAGTTCCATTTTGAATTCCCGTCTCAATAGCCACAGTAAAACTTTGTCGCATACTTAATTTTGCTAATCTGGCTGAGAAGTATCCAATGGACAGGGTTAGACCGTTCAATGCAAAACATGCCGGTCCAATTAACTTCATGTATTGAAATACTCTATCTTTTTCACCAATAGCAGCACCCACAATAATTACCAATAAAAATATTGCCGATATGTACTTAATGGGCACCCCCATTTTATCCGCAAACTTGGGTATTAAATACCTTACATACATGCCCACTGCTACCGGCAAAATCACTACTAAAATAACCGAGAATATTGTATAACTCACATCCAATTGCATAGCCTGTCCATTAGGCATGAAATATACTAACCCAAAATTGACAATAAACGGAATAGTTAAAACTATAAACAAACTAGAGAAGGCTGTAAGGGTAATCGATAGGGCGGTATCTCCTTTGGCTAAATGTGAAATTAAATTGGAGGTTGCTCCACCTGGACACGCTGCTAAAATCATCATCCCAACGGCTAGTTCATGAGTAATTCCAAAGAAAATCAACACCCCAAAAGTTATTAAGGGTAAAATTAAAATTTGATTAAGTAAGCCCATAAAAACTGCTTTAGGATAAACCACTACTCTCTTAAAGTCCTCTGTTACAAGTGAAAGCCCCATACCCCACATAATAAAAGCCAATGTAAAAGGTAGTAAATAGTCGGTTAGAAATCCTTGCTCCATGTGTTTAGTTTTAGAAATACAATGATGCATTAATGCAACACAAAAATTGCTGAACATAGGGTAATAAAATTTCAAAAATAGAAACAGACAACAAAATCAATTCTATTTAAACTCGCTTAGATATTGCAATGCTACTTGGATAACATTCGTATCAGCATATACCGTTGGATCCACCGTTTCAATCCTATTGCTCTCCCCATCAGCCCCAATGTCATAGGCAATACTTACTTGAAGTTCTAACTTAGATTGTGGCAATTCTAGCGTAATTTGTTCTCCAAAATCGTTCGTATTTTCACCCGTAGGTGTACCTGCTAAAGGCATTAAATTATAAGTATCCACGGCATCTGCTAAAAAATTAGCACTTGAGAATGTCATAGGTCCAATCAACAAAATAGATTGACCCGAAAAGTAGTCTCTGGGCCTCTTGGGTAACACCAGAGCATATTCATCCTCTTTTAAAATGGAATGGTTTGGAGCTTCAACATACTTTTTAACAAACGACTTGCCCCATAACTTTACATACCTTTTTTGCTGAATTATCTCTTTAAAATGAGCACTTACTTTCCAGTACCTCCCAGCCGATTGTCTGTATGGTTTCTCTGTGACATATGCTAACAACATATCATTTAGAATAGAGTTACCCCCTGTGTTTTGACGTATATCAATTATTAGGGTTTCCAATCCCTTTTCAGAAATCTCTTTAAATGTGGTCGATAAAAAAGATTTAAAATCCTTACTATTTTCACAAGAATTATAGGATAACAACCCAATATTTCCTTGAATAATCTGGAAAGTATAGGGCTCTTTTTTAGCCCCAAATGTTTTGAGCATTTCATTAATGTCTACTCCTTGCTCAATTATTCTTTTGGAACCATCAGAAAACAAAACATTATAAGGAGCGTGAATTTCCGCTAAGTGCAAATAAATTGGAAAAAAAAGAGATTGTGATATTTCTCTTCTGAAATTTTCATTTCCTCCAAAGCACATCATACTCTGGTAATACAATTCTTCCACAGGAACCCCATTAATAGACTGGATTAATTTAGTTGCATCCCTTTCTGTGGATATCTGAATACCATGGTTTGGATGAAAGGTTAAAGGAATATTCCAAAACTCATTTTCTTTTAAGCCTGGAATCAAAGGTTTAGATATCAAATTAATACTCGTATGCGCATCATTTAGCATTGCTAAAAGCTGCATTGCGTCCAGGGTAAAAGAGTTTAAACTGACTGAATCTTTTTGTCCGTATAGTTGATATTTATAATCGTAAGCCTTTTGAAACATCACGCTATCAGATATTAAAAAAGGGTTATAATGAACTTCCTTTACCCATTGGACCATTTTACACAAATCTTTTTGTGCTTGAAGACCAGAGATGTTTTGGGAATTTGAAATTTGAAAAGTAAAAACAAAAGTAATAAGAAATAAATATCGCATGTTAGTATTTAAGAAACCAACAATATAAAAGAATCCTTTAGAATTGTGGACAAACAAGTTGACTGAAACGTCTTCTTTTACCTTTATTTGGATTTCGATACTCATAAATCAAGCTCAATTCATGAGCTCCTCCACTATCCGCCCAAAGTTTACTAATGGTAATATCATAAGAGTATCCAAATTTGAAGTTATTGTAATGTACTCCAGCAAGTAAAATAACCGCGTCATTATTTTGGTAACCAGGCACATAAGCCTTTAAACCTGGAATCCCCCTGTACCAAACTCCCACAACAATAGGCTTAAACAAAAAGTAAGCGCCAACATCAAATTGGTCCCATTTTCCTTGGGCTTTGTAATGCACTGCTACCGTCATACTTCGAACAATTTCCCTTCTTACTGTTTTCCGAAATGGTAATCGATAACCCCATTGAACGGAATGTCGGGCGGGAATTATACTTTCTTCTCCTAGCAATGAATTATTTGGATTATTCATATGATAGGCAGAATAACCAAGATAGAATTCCTTACCATAAAACAACCCTCCCATATTGATATCCATATACCCCACTTGATCACTATGAATAGGGGTTGTTGAGGTTAGTCCACCGGTTAATAACTGGTCTCCAAATTTTAATTTCGAAACATCAACCGACCTTATTCCATAGTTAATACCCACGGCCGGACGAAAGGCAAAATTCCGATTGAATTGAATATTATAGGCATAAACACCTCCAAAGGTGGTGGTAGATAACCCTCCCGCTCCAGCTTGGTCGCGGGAAATCAAAAATCCAATACCCGAATTTGCATCCTCCAAATTTAAATCGTAAGATGCCATGTATGATAGGTACGTTCCAGGAATAGATGGCCATTGATCTCTGAAATTTAAATTGGCTCTATGTTGAGAAGAAGTACCTGCTAGGGCGGGGTTTAAATACAATGGAGCAGCGTAAAACTGTGAATACTGAACATCCTGTGCGATACCCAATATTGCGTAGTAACAGCATAAGCAAATTAATATGATTTTCCTCCCCATTGAATCCCCCTCTTTAAGGTGCGTTCATTATTACTCGAAGGAGGAAATGTATTATAAACCTAATAATTAATACATTTAACTTCCTTTAAATAAAATAATGCGCCTACTCAATTTTACGGATTTATTCGTCCTTCCTCTTACAGCAATTATTCAAATCTTTTCAATAAAAACGCAAGCAACCAAGATTATTTGGAACCAAAAGAACAAAAAAATAGAAATAGGAATTTATTAATTGGGGTCTTGAAATTCAGGGTTCTCAATAAATTCCAAATCTGTTAGCGTAAGTAAAAATGCCTTTAAATCATCTTTATCCTGCTGTGTGAAATTACGTTTTCCATCGGTGTCATTTTTAGTCATAATTGGGTCAATATTGGGAGAGTTCACATTTACTCCAGAATTATAAAACTCGATCACCTCTTCCAATGTTTCAAATCGTCCATCATGCATATATGGGCCACTAAGTTCAATATTTCTTAGCGTAGGAGCTTTAAATTTACCGATATCATTGGGGTTACCATTTGCTCCACCTACACCCTCATCAACCATAGTTTGTTGCAACCCATTATTCCGATCTTTAAAGCCCATGGTCATTTGGGTTCCATGGCAATGAAAGCAATCTCCCTTTTCATCAAAGAAAATATCGGAGCCTCTTTTTTCACTTGCTGTAAATGAATCCTGCTGCGCTCGGACTTTATCAAACTTTGAATTCCCAGAAATAAGAGTGCGCTCAAACTGCGAAATGGCTTTAGCCACATCCAAGGAATCAATTACATCTATATCAAATGCAATTTTAAACTTGTTCCGGTAAAAAGCATCTGAATTTAATTTATCCAACACTTCTGGCCAAGTCGCATTCATTTCAACAGGGTTGGTAACAGGACCTAAGGCCTGCTCCTCCAAAGTTTTGGCTCTTCCATCCCAAAAGAAAGAATCGTAGCTCCATCCTAAGTTAACAATGGCCATCGCATTTCTATCTCCCACTGAGCCATCTATTCCGGTACTAAAACGATCTGAATCGCTAAAAGCAGAAGTGGCTAAATGACAAGTGGCGCAAGCTTGGGTATTATCACCTGAAAGCCTTTTGTCATAAAATAGTTCTCTACCCAATTCCACGCCTTGAACGGTCATAGGATTATCATCAGGAATAGGCATAGGGAAGAACCCCTGTGGAATTTTTAAGTCGTAAGGAGTAACCGCTTCTTGATCAACATAAACGGTTTCAGCATCGGGCTTACATGAAGTTACACTTAATGCAATTCCAAACAAAAAAAGCCATGTATAACTGGATAAATTCATGCGTCTAAATTAGTTTGTTAGCCGTTGCCTAACAAATTTATTTTATACGGAGTAACCGATATACTCGCCTTTTTCTTCCTTAAAAGAAATATCATAATTTTCCAATTCATTTAGAATTGGCAAATAAATATCTTTGGTCACCGGAAGGTGAACTCCTGGTTTATGAATGGAACGGTCTAAGATTTTTAACGCGCCAATACCTACTGGTAAACCCACCGTTTTTGCCATAGCTGTAAAGGTCTGATCATCACCAATAGACACCATGGAAGAAGTAATTAATTCACGCTTTCCGTTTAACGAATAGCCAAACATATGAACCATTACGATCATATCTTTATCCGATGGATCTAAAGACCATTTCTTTTCTAGAATGCTTTGTAAAACCTGAGCTGGAGTTGCGTTTTTAAGGCTGACCTTTTCATCAGAAAACATCCCTAACCACTCCAACTTACCCATTATATCTGAATCTTGGTCAATTTTTAAGTAGTGCATTAATTTTAATTCCACAGAGTCCTTTTCACTGTAGGCCAAAAACTTATTTAAAAAAGTTCGATGAGTTAAATCTTCACTATCCTCTAAAACATATGAATCATCGGTTAAACCAAGCTTTACAAAAATATCCCAAGATCTACTAAATCCAGGCCGTCTAAGAGTTCCTCTGTACATGGTAGGAATATTTTCCAATCCATACAAACTTCTATAGCCTAAAGAATCTCTATTCGCATAACCCTCAAAAGAACCATATCCTTTAACCTCCATTTTTTCGGTTCTGCGGAAAAGCATGTGGTAAGGAATAAACTTATAGCGTCCTTCTTGGATAAATTTCACCGCTCCACCTTGACCAGCAAGAACCACATTTCTAGGATTCCAAGTAAATTTATAACCCCATGGATTATTATCACTTTCTGGAGCCACCAATCCACCGGTAAACGATTCAAATTGCAAGAATTCCGCACCTTTTTCTCGTAATTCATCAATAACACGCATCGCAGACATATGATCAATACCTGGGTCTACCCCCATTTCGTTCAACAACATAATACCCGCATCTTTGGCTTGTTGATCTAATTCTTTCATTTCTTTAGAAATGTAAGAGGCTGTTATCATATCCTTTTTAAATGTGATACAATCTTTAGCAACAACAGTATGAAGAGTTGCTGGAAGCATGGAGATCACAATGTCAGAATTCTGAATTAAGTCCTTTCGACCCGCATCATTGAATACATCGAAAACAATTTGTTCTACCCTATCTGAATCGCCAACGATATCAGCTAAATGACCAATTTCTCGATCGGCAATAATTACATGTAGGTCTTTTTCAACCGCATTTTGAATAAGATATTGGATTAAAGAACTTGCAGATCTTCCTGCTCCAATAAGTGCAATATTTTTCATGGTATGAATATTATCCTCACGGATATAATGGTTGTGAATATTCGCACAAACTAAAACAACTTTGCCCTTAAACACTAAAAAAACAAGTCACTTTTATTAACATATAAAGAGACCATTTATTACACTATAATTGAGAAAATTACCCATTAATCTAGAGTTTATTTCGTCAAATGAGCACTCAAAAGGAAGTCTGCATTCATAATAAATTATATTTGTTTAAATCTTATTATTGAAATTCCATGAAATCTGTACTTCTTACCATTTTCACTTTTGTTGCCATTTCTGTAAATAGCTTTGCACAAGAAACCAAGGTGTATATAAAAAGCAACTCTGAATTAGGTCGTTTTTATGCTTATGTTGATGGTGTTTTAATAAATAGGGCTCCTCAATTACAAGTAGGTATTTTAGATCTAGAGGAGAAACCGTCCTATAAGGTTAGAATAGTTTTTCAAAATCCAGAAAAAATGCCCATTGAAGGGGAGATTAAACCCAAATTGAATTACACCCGTTTATTTGTTTTATATGCAGGAAGTGGCGATGAAGTAAAAGCCAGAAAAGGTGATAAATCTAAAAAAGAAGCCCCACTTGCGGGCGATATTACCGCCTCCCACCCATTTATGAGAGAATATAAGGGCAGGTTAGGATGTGACTCTCCAATTGGGGACGAAGTATTAAATCAAATTATTAGTCAAATGACCAGTTTTCAGCCAACTACACCTTTAGAAATAGCGAAAAAAGAGGTAACTGTGATGTGCTTCACGGTAGCGCAATTTAGACAAATATTAGAGGTACTGGAAACGGATGCAGAACGTGTAGAGTTATCAAAAATAGCGTGGTATTATCTTTACGACCAGGAGCATTTTGATCATTTAGAAAATGCTTTTACCGAACCAGGTCAAGTAGAACAGGTTCTAGATCTGTCTCTTATACACATCTGACGCTGCCGACG
>CAJXPI010000150.1 GCA_913057875.1 uncultured Flavobacteriales bacterium | reverse complement strand
TGTATAAGAGACAGAAATTATGGCGGGGAGCCTTTGGCACTGGCAATGGTAAACGAGAATGAAGCATTTACCATTCTGGGTTTTGCCCCGAGAATTGAAGTAGATACGTCAATGATTGAACTAATAGTGTTAGCTTCAAATTCATCAAATCATTACCTAACTATTGATTCGTCAAGTTTTTATTTGGATCATAAGAGATTGTTTTTAGTGGATAGTTTAAAAGGAACCGAAGCAGAGTTGTTAGCAGGTGTTTCTCAAACGTTAGATATTGATAGTGCAAATAGCTATACAAATCGTTTTTATTTAAAGGTGACCAATTCATTTGTACTTAATGTTTTGGATGATGCTCAAGTTAACAATGTGCGTATTTGGGCAACAAATGAAATGGTAAGTGTTTCGACTAAAGGAGTTTTAATGGATAAGGTTAAGGTGTATGACCTAAGTGGGGTTTTAATTCGTCAATTTGAACCTAAATCTGCAGAGTATCAATTCTTATTAAATGATGTTTCTTCGGGGGTATATCTTATTGAGGCAGTAACCATGGATGGCGAAAGAACGATTGAAAGAGTATATATAAATCCATAAACTTTGAAAAAAATAGTTGTACTTACTGGAGCCGGAATAAGTGCCGAAAGTGGATTAAAAACCTTCAGAGATTCTGATGGGTTATGGAATAACTATAGTATTTATGAAGTAGCCACTCCTGAAGCATGGAAGGTAAATCCGCAATTAGTCTTAGATTTTTATAATCAACGTAGAAAGGAACTTGAAACGGTAAAGCCAAATGCTGCCCACAAGGCTTTGGCAAAACTAGAAAGTCAATTTGATGTTACCGTTATAACCCAAAATGTAGACAACCTACATGAACGAGGTGGTTCAAAAAATGTGTTGCATTTACACGGGCAATTAACACAGGTCCGTGGAGAGTTTTCTCCAAATGAGATTATTGAATTAGGTGCCAATGCCATTTATTTGGGTGAAAGGAATAGCAAGGGAGAACAGCTTCGTCCAAACATTGTGTGGTTCGGTGAAGACGTGCCGATGTTTGAAAACGCGGTTGAAATTTGTCAATCTACCGATATACTTCTTATAATAGGCACAAGCTTAAATGTGTACCCAGCAGCTGGATTATTAGAGATAGTACCTTTAGATTGTCAAGTGTTTTTGGTAGATCCAAGGGCAGAAGAAATCTATACGAGTAGAAAATGTTTAACAATTATCAAAAAAAAAGCCGGAACTGCGGTCCCGGCTTTAGTTGAAAATTTGTTAGAATCGTAGTTTAGTGAACTACATTGAATCTACTTGACGAAATACGTTGTCCGTTGGCTTTTAGTACGTAAAAATACATACCATCTTTTAAATTACCTGTGTTAACAGTTGTCGTTCCGTTTAGTTGGGTAACAGAAACACTTTGTAATGATTGCCCTAAAATATTGTAAATGGTGATCTCTGGATTAGAGACATTAGATAAAGCGTATTTAATATTAAGCTCTTCGTTTGCCGGGTTTGGAAATGCACTGATTTTTCCAAAGTTGGTTACTTCAGAAATGGAGTTCGGAGACAAAACTACGTAGGTAAGTGTGTCTTTTGTTTTAGTCACCGTGTTGGTAACCTCAATAAGCATTTCACCATCCGTTAAAGCTTGACCATCAGGGTCAACAGTTAAATACCATTTTTGTGATGTTCCTGCTAACATAGGGTCGGCACAAGCACCGGAAGTAGGTAGAGGATTGAATTCATTTGTGTAGCAGTTATTGCACTCGCAATATTGCATGCTCCAATGGTTACCGGAACCATCATTATCCAATAATGTAGAACTAATAGTCCTCCAAGTAATCCCATAATCTGTAGTGCTATTGTTGTAAATTGTAATTTCTGCCTTGTGTTCAACGCCATTTTCCAAAGTACAAGTATCACTTTTCTTGTCGAAAGTTAACTGAGAGAAACCGGAAGTAGCAACTAACAATAAACCTATAATTGAAGAGGTAATTTTTTTCATAACCATTTATTAATATTTATAACAAAAGTAATCCGAGAAATTGTGTATTAAAAATTTATTTTTTTTGCGTGGTTTAATCTTTTGTTATAGATTGCGCCAACATTTTATAAAAACAAATTCATGAAAACAAAATTACTTTTTTTAGCTGTAGCTATTTTGGGGTTATTTCCTTCAAATGCTAAGGCTCAGTTAGCGCCTTATTCACAGGCTCCTAACTTCACAATCACGGATTTACAAGGTGTAGATCACACGTTGTATGATTACTTAGATCAAGGTTATACCGTTTATTTAGATTTATACGCTGTTTGGTGTGGTCCGTGTTGGAATTATCACCAAACGCATCAATTAGAAAATCTTTGGACACAAGCTGGTCCTGGTGGAACTGACAAAGTTATTGTAATGGGCGTTGAAGCCGATGCATCAACTGCTGTCGGAGGTATTACAACTCCAGGTGTTGATGGTTCATTGGGTGACTGGACTCAAGGTATTTCGTACATTATGGCTAATGATGATAACATCGCTGCTTTATATAACTTGGCATATTATCCAACCATTTACATGATTTCCCCAAACCGTTTGGTTTATGAAGTAGGTCAACAAGACACTCAAGATTTAATTGATGCTGGAAGTGAAAGTTGGGTATTAGGTCCTATAACACAAGCTGACGATGCTGCGGCATTAGTTTACCAAGGTGATGACCTTAGTCTTTGTGGTGACTTAAACACCCAAGTTATGATTCAAAATCATGGAACTAATGCATTAACTTCTGCTACTATTGAAGTTGTGAATGGAGGTAGTTCGATTTTATCTTATAACTGGACAGGTAACTTGGCTTCTTATGAAACTGCTATTGTTAACGTGGGTGATGCAACAATCACTTCTAACACTGGAACAATTGATATTACTACTTCTGATGATGATATGACCAATAATTCTGTTGCTTTTGAGGCTACTTTAGTAGCTAGCAAAGTGGCTCCAGAAATGGTAGATATGGAAACTGCTGATGCAGCAGGTGTGCCAGATGGTTTATACGATTACGGAATGAACGCTACTTTCCTTATTAACAAAGGAGCTTTTACTACTCCTCCAGCTGATGAATTAGGTGGTTACGGAAATTCTGTAAATTCATTGTTTTTCTACTTCTATAACGCTGGTGTAGGTACAGTTTCTGAAGTAGTTACTAAAAAATTAGATTTCTCTAGCGTTTCTGGCGCAAAGATGACTTTTGATGTTGCTTATGCGCAATATGCAGGTACGGAAAATGACATGTTAGGAGTTTCTTATTCTGTGGATTGCGGAAACACTTGGACCTCTGTATATTCTAAAAGTGGTTCTGATTTAGCTACTGCTGCTCCTATTCAAGGTTTGTTTGTTGCTGCCGCAACAGATTGGAGAACAGAAACTATTGATCTTTCTGCTGTAGATGGTGAAGCTGAAGTTTTAGTAAAAATTACGGGTACTTCTGACTACGGGAATAACATTTATTTTGATAACTTAAACACAGGAGAAATTACTTCTGTTGAAGAAGTTTCAGTAATTGAAGCGGTTTCTTTATATCCAAACCCAGCTCAAAATGTGGCTACAATTAACGTTAACGTTAAAGATAACGCGGGTGCAACTGTAAAAGTTATGGATATTGCAGGAAGAACTTTAGAAGTAGTTAATACTAACATGGTTTCTGGAATGAATTCGGTTAACTTAAATACCGAAGCGTATAACAACGGGGTATATTTCATCGAAGTTACTGTTGATGGTGCGGTAAGTACTTCTCAATTAGTGATTCAGAAATAAGGTTAAACATCTTTTCTTAAAAGCCGCAAAGGACCTAGTCCTTTGCGGCTTTTTTTGTTCTAAAAGTTATTCTTGATTAAAAGAATTTTTGTTATAGATTTACCTACAATTAGTTATACTAAATAAACGCTTAATATTATGAAAAAAATATTTACACTATTAGCATTGATATGTTTAGCTGGAACGGTTTCTGCGCAGCATTACATGCTTCCTTTTGTCAATGCGGGTGAAAATCCGGGTGGATTGAATATGGATCCCGACCAACCTGCTGGTGCTATGTTAGCAGACCCTGCATATTCACAGGTCCTTAATTCCGGAGATACGGATTGGTCAGCTGCGGAAACTATTCCATTTTCATTTGATTTTAATGGAAACTCTTACACTTCTATTTACATCGCTCCAAATGGTGTGGTATCTTTTACAGCTAGCACGGGTGCTGGACCTGGAGCTAATGTAGCTTTGCCTGCAGCAGGTATTCCAGATAACTCAATTTGTGCCTGGGGTCTTAACCTAGCCGGTGCTAATGATGGAGTTATCGTTAAAACCCACGGAACCGCTCCTAATAGACAATATTGGGTGACTTGGGCTTCTGCATCTTGGTCTCAAGGTGGCGGATGGGCTTACTGGTCAATTGTATTAGAAGAAACCTCTAACGCTGTTTATATTGTAGACGCGAGAAACTATGTGTCAAGTGGTACTGGGGTTGAATTAACCGCTGGTATCCAATACGATGGCACTACTGCCATTAGTGTTCCAGGCTCTCCAGCTTTAGCAGCTACCAATGAAGCAACAGGTGGTTCAGATGCTGGCCCAGTTGATAACTCTTATTATGCTTTTTATGCAGGTACGCAACCTGATTATGATGCTACTATGAGAGACATTGATATGCCCAATTATATCAAACTAAACCAAGGTGGTGAAAATGTAATGGCTACTATTTCGAACTTTGGTGCGCAAACTATTACTGATTTAGAATTGTCTTATACGATTAATGGTGGAGCTCCAGTGGTTGCCACCGTTTCAGGTTTAAGTATTGCTTCTGGAACATCCGCATCGGTTACACATCCAACGGTTTGGGATCCGACAACCGAAGGGACTTTTGTGGTGGAGTTTTGGGCTTCTAAGATTAATGGAAATGTAGATGCAGATCCAAACAATGATAAGACCGATAAAAGTGTAGATACTTATACCAACTCTTACCCAAGAACGGTATTGTATGAAACTTTTACAAGTTCAACTTGTGGACCATGTGTTCCTGGAAATGCAAACTTTGAAAGCGTAATTTCAGGTATTCCTGCAGGAGAATTTGCTTCAATTAAATATCAAATGAGCTGGCCGGGTGATGGAGATCCATACAATACAGATGATGGTAACGATAGACGTGTAGTTTATCAAGTTTCTTCTGTTCCCGGAATGCAAGTTGATGGTGGATGGGACGGAAACTCCAATTCATTTACTCAGACTGTGCATGATGCGGCAATGGAAGTTCCTGCTTTCGTGAAAATTGAAGCGTTTTTTGAGGTAGATCCGGTTACTCAAACGGTATCTACTTGTGCAAATATTCAGTCGATGAAAGATTTAGGTGCAGCAGAGTTGCATATTGCAATTAAAGAAAATTTAACTACAGGTAACGTTGGAACAAATGGAGAAACTGAATTCCGCAGTGTTGTTAAAAAAATGGCACCTACTTCGACAGGTCAGGCGGTAACAATTACGTCAGGAATGTCTGAATCTATTTGCACCGATTACGTTTTCCAAGGTAGTTACAGATTGCCAAATGATGCGGGTGATATTATTAATGATGCCACAGAGCACTCTGTGGAGGAGTTTAATGATTTAGGAGTAGTAGTTTGGTTACAGAACTCTTCTAGTTTAATGGTTTACAACTCTACTAATGCAGTAGAAGCTCCGCTTTCAGTTAAAGATGTAGCATCAACTGGAAATCCAATTTCTATGTACCCTAATCCAGCAGGGAACCTTGTTACTCTTTCGTTTAATTCAGGGAACACGGGTAATGCCACGGTAAGAGTAATGGATGTTGTAGGTAAAACTGTTTTAGAGTTACCTTTGGTTTCATTGAGTTCAGGTTCAAACCAAATTCAATTAAACACGGAATCTCTGGTTAGTGGTATTTATTTGGTTCAAGTTAATGTGAACGGAAAAGTAAATACATCTCAATTAGTGATTAGAAAGTAATTGAAAATTAAAATCAAAAAAGCCACCAAGATTATTTTTTGGTGGCTTTTTTGATTTTAATCAAAATAGATTAAACCTTATTATTTAAAAGGATTTGAATAAATTTCATTGGTTAAAAATTCTTCATCCGTGAGTGTATGAAGAAACGCCTCCAATGCTTCCGTTTCTTTACTGGTTAAATTTAGTTTTTTGGCAGCCGTATTGCCCGGTAACATTAAGTGAGCATCTAAGGTTGGGGTCCAGCTGATGCCTGTATTGTACCCCTCAATAACATCGCCTAAATTGGTATAGTCACCGTCATGCATATATGGGGGTCTTACCGTAATATTTCGTAAAGACGGAGCTTTGAACTTGTAGCGATCTAAGGGGTCACCTGTGGTTCCTTCAAGACCAATGTCGCTCAATTCTCTAGTTAAGCCATTATTTCTTGAAACTCCAGTAATCATTGCTTCGGTAAAATGGCAGCTACTACACATACCTTTATTTACCGAATGAAAAATTTCCTTACCTAGGTTTTCTTGATTCGTGAAGTTGCTAAACGGTTCGCTTATTTCGTGTAAAGCTCTTCCCTGGTCAAATTTTGAATTAAAGGAAATAAGAGTTCTTACAAATTGAGCAAGTGCCAGAGATATTTTGTGAGAATTAATGGTTTCATCTCCAAATGCACGCTTAAACAAAATGGGGTAGTATTCCATTGATTGAAGTTTTATTTCTAAATCGGGCAGGGTCATTCCCATTTCCACAGGGTCTTGAATGGGTAATAAAACCTGTTCTTCGAGGGTGCCTGCTCGTTCATCCCAAAAAAATCTGCCATTTTCACGATATCTAGCATTACTCAATCCCATAGAATGACGGGCGGTTTTTCCTCCATTAAAGCCACTCGAAAATTGACGGTGATCACTAAAGCCCTTAGATTGATGGTGACAACTTGCGCAGGAGATAGTGTTGTTCTCAGATAAATTTGTATCATAGAATAGAACACGACCCAAAGTTGCTCCGGCATCTGTTATGGGATTGTGACTGGGTGTATTGTCATGTGTTTCTATGCTAGAAGCATCCAAGTAAGCTGGAACCCTCAAATTTTCATAAGCGAATGGTGAGGTTGGAAGTTTTAAGTATTGAGCAAGAATTAGGTTACTCGGATCCTGCTCCGGAGTATTGGAATTGTCCGGAGAACACGCAGAGAATAGAAATAGTTGCATGACCATCAAAAAACCAAAGTAGTAAGATAGTAACTTAATCACAGTTTCTTTCATTCTACAAATGTAATTCCCAAATAATTAACATTCAACAGAATCTGTCTCTTATACACATCTGACGCTGCCGACGATCTACTCTGTGTA
>CAJXPI010000149.1 GCA_913057875.1 uncultured Flavobacteriales bacterium | reverse complement strand
GTTATGGTCAGATCGTTCGTTGTTTTTTAATAGAGGGAAATGTAGCCAAAGTGGTGGTTAAAATTATTGATTTAGCAGCTGCAGCGTCTCATCCTAGAGGTTGGAATACACATGTGTCTCATCAACGTAAAATTCAATCTTATATCAACGAATCCTATTGGTATCAGCGTTTTAATAATAAGCTACCTAAGACTTGTCATACACCAAGGTTATTAGGAAGTTTCAAGGATGAAGGGCACACCCTGCTGGTATTAGATGATTTAGATTTACTCGGGTTTCCAGTACGTAAAAAGGGTTTAAAAATAGTCGAAGTTCAAGCTGTTTTATCCTGGTTGGCAAATTTTCATGCTTTTCACATGGGTTCGGAACCGGTAGAACTTTGGAGCGTAGGTTCTTACTGGCATTTGGCTACTCGTATAGACGAATGGCGTAAAATTGAAGATCAAGAAATAAAGAGAGCTGCCCCCAAAATTGATCAAGTTTTAAACGAGGCAAAGTATCAAACAGTGATTCATGGAGATGCTAAAGTGGCTAATTTCTGTTTCCCAGAAAATAATGGTGCTGTGGCAGGGGTAGATTTTCAATATGCTGGAAAAGGTGTAGGGGTAAAAGATGTTGCTTATTTTTTTGGAAGTTGTTTAACGGAAGAGGAGCTTTTTGAGTGGACAGATAGTTTGCTGGATTTTTATTTTGAGGAATTACACAAATATGTAACTACAGAGAACATATCCGTTGATTTTGGTAAATTGGAACCCGAATGGAGAAGGCTATATCCCTTTGCTTGGGCAGACTTTACTCGGTTTTTATTGGGATGGATGCCTACTCATCAAAAAATAAATGGATTTGCGATGTTGCAAATGCAGAATGTATTAAAAGAAATAAAGGATTGATATGTATAAATTAGGATTGGCTCTTTCTGGAGGCGGAGTTAAAGGAGCGGTACATGCGGGTGTTTTAAAATGTTTAGAAGAGCATAAGATAACGCCCAATATTGTTTCAGGAACCAGTGCAGGAGCCATTGTGGGGGCATTATATGCGTCTGGAATAAAAGGGGATGAAATTTTGAATTTCTTCCTTAACGAGCGTCCGTATTCTACCTCAATGTGGGCGGGTAAATCTGGATTATTAGCTACCTCTCAAATTAGAGAAGTTTTTGAAAAATATATTTCTCACGACTCATTTCAAGCACTCGAAACTCAGTTGATTACTTGTGCCACGAATATGCTTTCAGGTAAAGTGGAATACTTTGAAAAAGGGTCGTTGATTGATGCCGCTTTGGCATCAGCTTCTTTTCCGGGTGTATTTAGCCCCATGGAAATAGGTGATCAATTGTATTCGGATGGAGGTTTGCTAAATCATTTTCCTGCAGATGTTTTAGCCGGAGATTGTAAAGTGCTAATCGGGGTCCACTTAAGTCCGAATAAGCCTCTCACTAAAAATGATCTAGCTTCTACACGAAGTATATTGTCAAGGGCGATAGATATTCAAGGGTCTGCCATGGAGGTAGAGAAATTAGAACTCTGTGATATTTCCATTTTTCCTGAAGAATTAATTCAGTACAGCACTTTTGATTTTGATAAGGAAAAAATGCATGAAATGTTTGAAATAGGTTATGCCTATATGGCAAGTAACATGGATAAGCTTAAAACGCTTTTAAACTCGAGCTGTGATACCAATTAATGCCTGTCCATGCGGAAGAAATAAATGGTATACAGAATGCTGTGAGCCCAATCATAAAAATGTAAAGCAAGCTAAAACGGCTGAAGATTTAATGCGCTCCAGATACACTGCATTTACTTTAGGTAAAGGTGATTACCTATTTAAAAGTCAGTCATCTCAAACAAGAAAATCAACTGACATAAAGCCAATTGAGAAATGGGCGAAATCAGTACAATGGATGAAGTTAGATGTTTTAAATACCACTAAAGGTGGCGAAAATGACACGGAGGGAACGGTAGAGTTTAATGCCTATTTTATGGAAGGTGGTAAACTGGATACTATTCACGAAAACTCGCTATTTACAAAAGAAAATGGTCATTGGGTTTATGTGGATGCGGTTTAAAGCCTTTAAGAATCAGGAGCTACTCCAAATACTTTTTTGTGCAGGTTGTTATATTCTTCAGGGGTGTCCATATCTTCTAAAGGCTTGGGAGGAGTTATTAATTTAACTTCATTTGCAAATTTTTGTAAGATGGTTTTGGCTCCCTTTTTTGTTAGGCTTTGGAGTTCTTCGTAATAAGAGGAATCAAAAAGAGCTGGGATACCTATAGATTTAGGATATTTAGTGGCAACCAATTTCTTGTTTTTGAATTCATAGGTGTGTAAAAAGAACTTTAAAAATAAGGAGTCTATTTGAGGCTGATCAACCATGAGAAACTGAATTGCATCCACTTCATTTTTTAAATGTGCAGTAGCTAATGCTATAGAACTACCCATTCCTTGAATCCAATTTTCGTTAACCAAGACATTAAACCTTTTATCCACAGCCGTTCGAACAACCTCTGATTGACTTCCCAAAACCACTATATACTTTGCGTATCTAACTTTTGATACTTCTTGAAGGATGTGGTTAATTAATGTTTTTGCCCCCCATTTTAGCAGTTGTTTTGGGTAACCCATTCTACTAGAACTTCCGGCAGCTAATACCACTACGCCAATTTTCTTACTCATAAGCAATTTGATTGATGGATTGGGGAGTTAACTGGGGGATAGAACGTAATTCTTGAACAATTTCTGCAATAATGGAAATAGCAATTTCTTGGGGTGTAATGGCTTTGATATTTAATCCGGCTGGACCATGTATAGTATTCAAGAATTCGAGATCTATATTTTCATCGCGTTCCAGTAAATCAAATTGGAGTTGCTCCATACGCTTATGAGAACCTAAAACGCCTAAGTAGAATAAGGGAGATAGCTTACTTAAATTTAATAAGAAATGTAAGTCTTTCGCGTAATTATGCGTCATAAGTAATACAGCGGTGTATTTATCCATTTTAATTTTCTTAATTGAATCGGGCGAAACCGATTTAATTTGGGAAGCCCCAGAAAAAGATTCCATGCCTACCATTTGATCCAAAGCCTTCCAAATAATAATTTCCCAACCGAGTAAGGTGGCTTGGGCGCATAATTGCTGTGCATCATGTTCCATTCCGGCAATAATTAACCGTGGAATGGGAGGCATGACTTGCGCATCCGTAAGTAGGTTCTTTTGCAATGGCTGATCTGTTATATTGTAGTGTATTTGATTTATGACGAGTTCCGTTCCCATTCCTTTTTCGGAGGTTTGATTGGGCAGAAAGTAAGAATGTGTTTCGATAGCTTTTCGAGTAACTAAGGCTTCTTCAAAAGCATCTTGGCAACTTTGATTTGGATTAAATTCCTCGATTAAAATATGAATAAACCCTTCGCAACCCAATCTATACCTGCCGTCATAAGTGATCACCTTTGGAATATGAGATTCAAAAACAGATTGCGCTTGTCTAAGAATTTCCTTTTCAACGCAACCACCGCTAACGGCTCCGGTAGAGTTGCCATTTACATCAAATAGCATTCTAACCCCAGGCTTTCTATACGATGAGCCATCTAGTGCAACCACAGTAGCTAAAACGCACGGTAAACCCTGTGTATGGGCAATTTGAAAGTGTTTAAATATGGCTTGGAGTTCGTGCGTCATTCTAAACGAAATGTTGAATGAACGGAATGGATGTTAATCTTTTTCCGGTGGCGGCATAAATGGCATTGTTAACCGCAGCTCCCACTGGAGGTAGCGCAGGCTCACCCAATCCAGTAGGGGCCACATTACTATCTACAAAATGTATTTCAATTTCGGGAGTTTCCATCATTCTAATCATTCGGTAGTTATGGAAATTTCGCGATTGGGGTTTTCCATCCACAAATTTCAATTCGCCATACATGGCTGCGCCAATACCGTCAATAATTCCTCCACGAACTTGATTTTGCGCCCCAAGCGGATTAACTACAATGCCACAATCAATGGCACAATATACTTTCTTAACCATTGGAAATCCGTTTTCCATCTCAATTTCGGCCACTTCAGCCACATGCGTATTATGACAGAAATAAGAAGCAAAGCCTTGAAAACGTCCAGGAGCTGGATTTCCAAAGTTTGATTTTTCCACTACCAAATCAATTACCCCGATAAGTCGGTCTGGCTCATATAAGCGTTCTTCGCTAGGTGAACTCTTCGCATTCGTAATTAGTTCTTTTCGCAGTTTTACAGGATCAACATCCAATTCTTTAGCTAATTCATCAAAGAACGATTGTTCTGCTACGGCATGAAAATTTGTTACGGGTGCACGCCAAGCACCAACGGTTATATTACTTTGATAATTGGCCACGTCTACCTTGTAATTCTCAAATGACCCTTGCGGAAAGAAGTTGGGAATCAAACTATACATGTTGTCCGTAATTCCCGCTTCTCGAAGCTGATATCCCGTCAGTTTATTGTTTTTAATAGAAGCTTCAATTTGATATTTTACCGCTGGTCTATAGGTGCCCGCAGTCATATCATCTTCTCTAGAAAACACGACCTGAACTGGTTTTCCAATACGATTAGAGATTTCAGCAGCTTCAAGCGCAAAATCACCATATAAACGCCTTCCAAAACCACCGCCCATTCGGGTCATTCTTAAATCTATTTCCTGAATATCTCTGTCTAAAAGCTCCGCAACTCTGTTGGCCGTCCAGGTAGGTGTTTGAATGGGACCAACTAACCGAACTTTTTCTTCGGTAACATCTGCAAAGAAATTCATGGGTTCCATGCAATTATGCGGTTTAAAAGGAGTGGAGTAGATACGTTTTACCACTTTGTCCGCATCCACAAAGGCTTGAATTACATCACCATCGCTACGCATGGTAGTGTATCCGTTAGCTTCGGTAAGCGGGCCATTTAATTGAGCGTACAATTTTGCGTTGTGGAAATCGGTACTTTCTGTAGCGTTTGTAGAGTCCCAATTGGTGCTTAATGCTTTTTTACCTTTCATAGCTGCCCAATTGTTTTCGGCAATGATGGCAATTTTATCACCAAACGAAATAACATCCAGTACTCCGGTTGTTTTGCGGGTTTCAGAATCCTCGTAATCTACTAATGTTTGTCCAAATGCCGGAGGACGAAGCACGTGGGCGTATACCATTCCTTCTTCTTTGTAATCCAGTCCAAACAAAGGTTTCCCAGTAATAATGGCATCAATATCAACATTGCCAATTTCTTGTCCAATGATTTTGAAATCTTTGGGTTCCTTTAAACTCAAACCTTCCGGTATTTCAAGATTAGCAGCTTCTACAGCCACTTCACCATAACCTATTTTTTTGCCACTGGTGTGAATGATAATTCCATTTTCTACATGGCATTCCGATGCATCCACACTCCAGCGAGCTGCAGCTGCATTGATCAGCATTTGTTTAGCTGTGGCACCTGTTTGACGTAAAGGTTCCCAGGCTTTTTTAATTCCTTCGCTACCTCCGGCATACTGATTTTGAAAGTGATCGGTATCCCATTTTCCTTGAACTACCAAAACATCTTCCCAGGGTACATCTAACTCCTCAGCAATGAGCATAGGCATAGATGTTTTCACTCCTTGTCCAATCTCTGGATTAGGAGAGAAAATCTTTACTTTTCCTTCGTTAGAGATTTGAATATACGCGTTAAACTCATTGAAATTAAGGCTATTAAGATCTACCGCCTCAAGTGGGGTATCGCTATCACAAGAGGTGAAGAAATTAAACCCAATCAACATACCGCCACTTACTAAGGATGCCGTTTTCAAGAATCCTCTTCTGCTAAATCCGTTTTGTTCTTGCTTTTTCATACTGTCCATTTATTGAGATTTAGCGGCTAATTTAACTGCTTTTTCAATGCCATTGTAGGCGCCACATCTACAAATATTGCCGTGCATGGCTTGACGAATTTCTGAAGTGCTAGGCGAGGGGTTCTTTTCTAAAAATGAAGCGGCTGTCATAATTTGACCTGCTTGGCAATATCCACATTGGGGTACATCTACTTCTTTCCAGGCTTTTTGTACGGGATGGTCTCCGTTTGGCGCTAATCCTTCTATGGTTACCACTGATTTCTCGCCCAATTCGGCTACATTAATACTACAACTTCTTGTAGCGTTTCCATCTATATGTACGGTACAAGCGCCACATTGACCAATTCCACATCCGTATTTGGTTCCTACATAGTTTAAATGATCTCTTAAAACCCAAAGAAGGGGAGTATCTGCATCGGCCGTGACCGTATGCGCTTTACCGTTTACTGAAATAGAATACGAAGCCATAGAATATGATTTGATTGATGTTCTAAAATTAGCACAATTTGTAGGCGCTCAAACCACAATATGATGAATGGTAGACTTAGTTTTTCACAATTCCAGTACGGGAATATGTATTTTGAAGCCAAGCAAAAAGACCTACAATAAAAGCAACAAGAGAGATTAATAAAAGTCCCGTATGGCTAATGCCCCATGGGTTTAACAAAATAACAAAGGCGCTTGCTATCACCCAAATAAGGTCTTGAATAATGATGGTATTTACCCAAAACTTAGGCATGCCTATGCGAATAATGACTCCAATAAAAACAACAAATACCAACAGACCAAATCCCACCCAGCGTAGCCAAAAACCATCTGAAAGGCCCATTATAGTAGCCAATGCATCTGAATAAAAAATTAGTGTTAACCCAGAAATTAGGCTTAAAGTGACATTGCCCAATAGGGTATTTTGTAAAGACTTGTGTCTCATAATTAATGTTTTTCTAGGTGACTTTTCAAACTTTCATTCATCAATTCAAATCCTTGTTTGGTAGACTCTTTCATCATTTCAAACACTATTATGGTAAGCAACCCCGAAAAATTCTCACCATGCGTAAGCTCAGTTTGGGTAGGAGATAAAGCGTTTAAAATGAAGTAGTGTTCGCCATCAAATATGCCCGTTACACCTAATTTACCTTTCCATCTAAACTCTTGATTTGGTGCGTTTTTTAAAACGATGGGAGTAAAGGTCATTGCGCTTTTATCGGGAGGTTGGATAGCCACGCGCAATTGATTTCCAATAGCCGGATTGCCCTCGATAGCCGTGATAAATGGATTCCAGGATGGGTAACTCTTAAAGTTCATTAACTTTTGAAAGACCTGATTAGCTGATGAGTTAATAATAATTTTCGTTTCTATATTTTTCATAATTACTGAAAGCAACCGAATTTATAAAAGGATCTTTTCCAATTAAGTCAATGGCCAACGATAAAGTACTAGTCTTCTTATTTGCATTTGCAAAAACACTATCCCTGTCTCTTATACACATCTGACGCTGCCGACGATCTACTCTGTGTAGAT
>CAJXPI010000148.1 GCA_913057875.1 uncultured Flavobacteriales bacterium | reverse complement strand
CGAGATGCTCAGGAGTCTCGTGGGCTCGGAGATGTGTATAAGAGACAGGCTGTGAACTCTCTCCGGTCGGTTGTTTCTTTTTTGCGCCAAAAAAGAAAGGAAGAACTATAATCCAGTAGAGTTTCAATATAACCGCAACGGATATACTCCATAGGGTAAATTGAAATATCAAAAAGAAATGAAATACTAAAAAGTAATTTTCTTTCGACTCACTTCGGCTTCGCTCAGTGCAAGTCGCTCAGCGGGCACCAATTTAAGTTAATCTTTAGCCAACATAGGCGTTCACCTAGCGACTCGCATTGAACTAAAGTGAGCCAAGAAAAAGAAATCACCCCATCCTAAAAAAAGCGCATTTTAGCTCGTTTTAATCCCTATTGGTTCATTTTAGCCACATTTAGTACATTTTGGTCACTTTTAGCTTGTTTTGACCACCCCTCCCAATTTTTCACCACGCTACACCCCTAATAAAATCAAGCCTCACAGAGGGTACTTCATAGATACTCCGTACATACCCCGTATATACCCTGTACATAAGCCGTATATAAAACTTTCCTAAAAAACACCGTAAATCACCCCCTACTTCCGATGCGCAATAATCTTTCACCACCTCATTTTTAAAATGACCCAGCTCCATCGGAGCGCCACCTCAATCATCTCCAACCCATCAAAATCAAACTACGTAAGGTCGATGCATGCTTCGACCGAAATTCACCGCATCACCCAACTTTTGACTTCCGTCTTCGGACTTCGGACTTCCGTCTTTTCCATAAAAACACCCTACCTTTGGCCCAAACCTTTTATTAGAATGCAAAAAATCATCGTTACTGGCGGAGCCGGATATATAGGAAGTCATACCATAATTGAATTGCTTAACGCAGGATTTGAAGTTGTTTCTTTCGACAACTACAGCAATTCAAATCCAGATACTTACCAAAGAGTAAAAGCTATTTCTGGTATTCAAATTCCGTTTGAGGAAGTGGATTTAACCGATAAAACAAAAACGATTGAAGCCTTCAAAAAACATCAAGATGCCATTGGGATCATTCATTTTGCAGCGTTAAAATCAGTACCAGATTCGGTAGCTAGACCTATTGAATATTATAGAAACAACAATGATAGCTTGCTAAACATTTTGGAATTAGGTGAATTACATGGAATAAAGTCAACCATTTTTTCTTCTTCTTGTTCCGTGTATGGGAACCTGCGAAAAGACCAACTTCCAGTAGTAGAAGAAACTTCATGGAATGAAGCCGAATGTTCGTATGCCAATTCCAAACAAATGGGAGAAGACATGCTTCGAAATGTGTCTAAAATCTCTCAACAAAATTTAATTGCCTTACGTTACTTCAACCCGGTAGGTGCACATATTAGCGGACTTAATGGTGAAATGCCATCTAAAGTCGTGAATAATTTAGCGCCAATCATCACCCAAGCAGCCGCTGGATTACGAGATCAAATCACCGTTTTCGGAGATGACTACAACACCAGAGATGGTTCGGCTATCCGTGATTACATCCATGTTAGTGATATTGCTAAGGCGCATGTGAAAGCCATGCAATTAGGATTATCAGATAAAATGGAAAGTAATTTTGATGTGGTGAATCTAGGATCCGGTAATGGAGTTACCGTTTTCGAAGCAATTAATGCATTCGAAAAAAACACAGGCGTTAAGGTACCTTATAGTGTAGGTCCTCGAAGAGATGGTGATGTAGAAGCCATTTACAGCGACTGCACCAAAGCAGAACGTGTTCTAAACTGGAAATGCGAATTGGGCATTGACGAAATGATGACCACCGCCTGGAAATGGCAGCAATACCTCATCGATAACAACATCAAGGCATAGTAGCAGTCGATGTATGCATCGACCCAACAAGAACCAAAGGTCCCGCTGCGCTGCAGCTCAAAAACCTTTCTCAGAAACCCACCCATGGCTAACGCCATGGGCTAGCGATATACCGCTGCTCTGCAGCTCCTCCAAATATCACCCATAACTACAAACAGCTCCATCGGAGCGACACATCCATAACCGCCAATCTACCTATAATCAATTAGGCTACAGCGAAGCGCCTAGCTATACGTACTAGCCATACGTACTGCCGATGCATGCATCGGCCCAACGATAAGCTAAGGTCCCTGAGGGAATTCCTAAAGGAATTCGTCTCGAAGGGCCGTTACTCATGATGATAAGGCTCACCTCTAATAATAGTAAACCCTCTATAAATCTGTTCCAGTATAAAAACCCGAATTAGCTGATGGGGAAACGTCATCTTACTAAAAGCTACTTTTCCTTTCGCTCTATCATACACCTCATCACTAAAGCCATAGGCTCCTCCAACTACAAACACCAAGTTCTTTAATCCAGAATTCATTTTTTTACGGAAATACTTACTGAATTCAGAGGATGTAAACTCTTGTCCTTTTTCATCCAGTAAAACGAGTTCATCACCTGGTTGTAGCTTAGCTAAAATGGACTGCCCTTCAATTTTTTTAAGCTCTTCGGATGAAACCTTACCTCGATTCTTATAATCTGGAATTTCAATCCAATTCAGTTTGATATAATGTTTCAAACGCTTTTGATAGTCTTCCATTAAAGAAATAATAGGCTTATCACTGGTCTTCCCTACAACAATCACGGTAATTTTCATGGCTCGAAAGTAGTATCATTAATTTATTTGACCTCTAATTAAATACGAACATGGCATAATTTTAGTATAGTTGTAATTCCAAATATTAAATGTAATTTTCTTGTTCAAACCATTACCTTTGGCCAAACAATTTGTTCCATGCAGAAACTAAAACATATCATACTACTGTGTAGCTTGTGGGTATTAGCCTCCGCATTTACAGGACTTAATCCAGATATATCTGCGGCATTTAAAAGTGGAAGTGCATTTAAAGTCTCCGCATTCTTTCAAGATCAAGTAGATTTAACCATTCTAGAATCGAGTGATTTATTAAGTAAACTAGAGGCAGAAAGAAAGATATACGATTTTTTTCATGAGCACTCACCTACCAACTTTGAGATATTACATGAAGTAGAATCTAACTCTGGACCCGAATTTACTATTGGTAAATTAACCACTAAAAATGGCACCTTTCGTGTGTCTATTTACGTAAACAAGACAGAAAATTCTGAATACATTCAGCAGATTATTATTGACGCTGAGTAAAACATATTTTGATGACGGACATTGATTTTTTAAAAGCCGCTCTTCAAGAAGACGTTGCAGATGGTGACCACTCTTCTTTATCAACTATTCCTTCAAATGCCACCGGAAAAGCCCATCTTCTAGTTAAAGAAAATGGAATTCTATCTGGACTAGAAGTGGCGAAACAAGTGTTTCAATTGGTTGATCCTTCTATTACATTAGATATTTTTAAAAACAATGGAGACTCCATCAAAATTGGAGATATTGTTTTTATTGCCGAAGGAAATTCTCAAAACCTTTTGAAAGCCGAGCGATTAATGCTCAACATGATGCAACGCATGAGTGGCATTGCTACTTTAACAAGTGTCTACGTTTCTAAAACCAAAGGGACCAAAGCCAAAGTGCTAGATACACGTAAAACGACTCCAAATCTTCGGGTATTTGAAAAAAGAGCGGTAGTGCATGGAGGCGGTGTAAATCATAGATTTGGGTTATACGACATGATTATGATTAAAGATAATCATGTAGATTTTGCCGGTGGGATTGAAAAGGCATTAAGCAAAGCTACCCAATATGTGAATGAAGTAAAACCTGGATTAAAGATCGAAATTGAAACCAGAGATCTAAAAGAAGTTCAGGAAGTACTGGATTGCAAATTAGGTCATCGTATCATGTTAGATAACTTCAACTATGAAGATACGCGCACTGCTGTAGCCATGATTGGCGACCAATACGAAACGGAATCTTCGGGAGGAATAACATTGGACACCATTGAAGAATATGCCAAATGTGGCGTAGACTTTATTTCCGTTGGAGCCATTACACATTCTGTGAAAGGTTTAGATTTGAGTTTCAAAGCCATTTAATTTCATGTTAGGCACAATACGAGAATATTTTCAACACCGACCGTGGTTTAGAAAACTCACTTACTTTTTTAAGCACGTGAGTATTCCATTTTTTGGTGGGTTACCGGTGTATAAACTGGGCAAATTCTTTATTCAAGGACTAATTCAAGGATTTTTAACCACACGCGCTGCCGCTATTGCTTACAACTTATTCCTAGCCATCTTCCCTTCCATTATCTTCATCTTTAGTTTAATTCCATACATCCCAATTGACGGATTTCAGGAAGAGCTTCAATCTGAGCTACTTTTTGCCGCTCCTGCCATGATGGATACTTTTATAGAAGAGACCGTTTTTGATATTATTGAAAACAAACATTCTAGCCTTCTTTCTTTAGGGTTCTTATTAGCGATGTACTTTGCCACCAGTGGGGTAAACTCCATGCTAACTGCTTTCAGCATGTCATATCATACGGAAGAGAATGAAAAACGCTCCTTCCTTTCGCAACAATTGGCCGCAATTGTGCTGACACTCGTGCTGACCACATTCTTATTTATATCTATTGTTTTAACCACTTTCGGAACTCATATTGTGCATTATGTTTTTGAGCTACTCTTAAACTTTAATGCCTATGAACTATTCTGGATTAACGTAGCTAGATGGCTAATCATAGTGGCATTTATTTACTTTTCGGTGGCCTATATCTATTTCTACGGACCAAAACAAAAGGTAAATTTCTTTTCGCCAGGGGCAACATTAGCTACCATTTTGATGATTATCGTCTCGCTAGGATTTGCCGCTTACATTGAAAATTTTGGTGCCTACAATAAGCTTTACGGGTCTATTGGAACCGTAATGGGTATTATGTTAATGATCTACCTCAATAGCTTTGCTTTACTGATTGGATATGAATTAAACGCGGCCATTGAACATGGAAGTACCCACGTTAAACTAGACGAATACGAATAATTAATTTCTTATTACCGTTACACTTCCTTTTATAGGAGCCGCATCTCGGTGATTTAATTCAATGGTATAGAAATAAACGCCATCGGGTAATCTATAGGCGTCCCAAGTGTTTCTATACTGCTTTAAGTACGCCACTTCTACTCCCCATCGATTAAAAATTCGAACCACATTATCCGGGTATTTTTGAATATTGGGGAAAACTAGATAGTCGTTGACACCATCTCCGTTAGGAGTTATCACGTTTACTTTGATAATTTCATCGGTAATTAAATAAGGTACTCGAATCGTGTCACTGCAACCTAAATCACTAATTAACGCGTGTGTGATCTCTAGCTGCACTCCCGATAAAAATTGAAAGGTAGTATCCATTTGAATACTAGAAATGGAGTCATTCCAATTCCAGTACCACGAATCAATAACCGCCCCATTTAATTGGGAAGAATCTCTAAATTCAATTGGGAAATATGAAATAGACTGATTTGGAGGATCAATTGCTGCCCCTGCAGTTGGAGTGGGTAGCGCAGGAATTTCTAAAACCGAGTCTGCTTGGCAACCAAAACGATCCAATACCGATAATTGCACCTCTCCCGTTTGCATCCATAGAGAATCATTTGACGAGCCTGTATTCCACAGTATGGAATCCGCGGAAATAGAATACACCCATAAAGAGTCACCCCGACACACTAAAGTATCATAATAAATAGATGCGTCAGGAGCCGAATTTGTTACCAGAAAACCTATATCTACCGCGCTACACCCATTAGAATCAATTACCGTAATTCCGTAAGTCCCAGCTCGTGCCTTAATACTTTGACTCGTTTCTCCATTCGCCCACAAATACTGTTCAAATAGAGCTACCGAAAGTATAGCCGAATCATTAAAACAGTAATGTGTATCACCTACAATTTCAACCAGAGGCATAGGTTTCTGTTCAATAAAAACACTGTCACTGGTTACACAAAACTTCTCATCCTCTACCGTTACCGAATACCAACCTGTATTAGAATAGAAAATGGATGGTGTGGATTCTCCAGTACTCCAGTTAAACTGTTTAAAATTTAAATCCACATATAATTGCCCCCCCGAAGTATCGCACATTACGGTATCTCCCAATATCTGAGCAGAGTCTGCATTTACCACTGTTACGGTAACGGTGTCCGTAGTAGCGGTACAGGTATCCAAATTCACCACACACCAGTAATCTCCAGGAGCATTAACTAAAGTTGAAAACCCTATAGCACCTGTACTCCAGGTATACAAGTCAAATCCAAATTCTACCTCTAAGCGCGTGGCTTGCCCCGGACATATTTCAGTAATACCTTGCACATCTACCCCATTAATTAATTCATTTACCGGATGCCAAGCAAAAGAAGAGCACCCATCCTTAAACACGGTAACTTTTTTCCACCCAAATCCAGTATAAATGGTATCGGTTACATCTCCCGTGTTCCAAATTAGCGAGTCCCAAGAGCTACCTACTGCAATCAACTGTGCCGAATCTACCTTATCGCAATAAAAAAGCCTCCCCCTAATATCAACTGCCGGTATTGGAACACTTGAGTATTGAAAGTTAACAGAATCCAAACAGGTAGCATCAGAAACAGTAACAGAATGAACCCCAGGAGATTGATAAATAGTAGATGATGTAACCGCGTCATTATCCCACAAATAAGAATCGTAATTCCCAATGACCTGCCACTCATTCGGCTCATCACCACAAACGGATGGGGCTCCAGCAACAGAAACAGGAGTGAAGTTATAGACATTTATAGTGATACTATCCGAGGCCTGACAGCGCATTGATCCCATACCATTTACTCCTACTGCAACACTATATGTTCCTGCGGGTACTTTGATAAAAGCTGCGGTATCTCCAGTACTCCATAAAATATCATCATAATCATTAGGAACCGATAAAATTACGGAATCGCCATTGCAAGAAACCGGGTTACTGGTTTGAATAACCACATAAATAGAATCTTCCAATTCAAATTCTGAGTCACTTATGCATCCTTTATCAGTAACCGTCAAGGAATATACTCCACCTTGACTCAGCTGAATAGTGTCACTAGTATCTGCCGTGCTCCATAAATAACCATCTAAATTAGGTACCGCACTAAAATTCACCGTGTTGGGCACACAAATAAACTTAGGACCAAGCACATGTGCTGGAGGTAAATAACCCTGCACGAAATGTTTTGCACTAACCTCACAATTATTTTCGGATACGGTTACGGAATAAACCCCGGGAGTAACCACCACCTGTTTCTGGGCAGCGTAAGTATTCCATAAAACGGATTCATACCCATTTGGAACGCTTAATAAGGTGGTATCATACGCACAAATAAACGTGTCTCCAAACACCTTAAGAGGAGTAGATAAGCCTGTCTCTTATACACATCTGACGCTGCCGACGATCTACTCTGTGTAGA
>CAJXPI010000147.1 GCA_913057875.1 uncultured Flavobacteriales bacterium | reverse complement strand
AGTCTCGTGGGCTCGGAGATGTGTATAAGAGACAGGTATATACCTATACGAGAAAAGACGCTCGAGAATTTAGTACATGGTTGGAATCGGAAGGTATTTCGTCTGAATTTTACCACGGAGGAATGACGTATGCAGATCGTGAAAAGGCCCGAATGAAATGGATGCGAAACGAAAAAAAAATTATGTGCGCCACAAACGCTTTTGGGATGGGCATAGATAAGCCCGATGTTCGCTTTGTTTTACATCACGGTCTACCCCTTTCTATTGAGGCCTACTATCAAGAAGCAGGTCGCGCTGGTAGAGATGGAAATAAGGCTTGGGCCATTTTAATGCATCACAAAAGTGATATTGAAGACCTTCAAAAAAGATTAGAGCTTTCCTTCCCAGAATTAGACTTTATTAAATATATGTATAAAGTATTGGTCAACTTCTTTTTGGTGAGTCCGGGCACTGGGGCAGGAAAAGCTTTTCCTTTTCGAATAGAAGAGATATGCAAACGTTATAAACTAAAACCCATTCAGGTATTCAGCAGTATTAAGTTTCTTGAAAAAGAAGGTTACGTAAGTCTTTCTGACGCAGCTAGAACACCCTCCAGGATACATATAACCGTTTCGCAACGAGTTTTATATTCTTTCGGAATCAAAGACAAGATACTCGGAAATACCATCGAAGTACTTTTACGTTCGTATACGGGACTATTTGATGATTTTCAAACCATTAACGAAACACAATTAGCGCAACGCATTCAGGTGGATAGAGCAATCATTGTTCGTCATTTCAGACAACTTGACAAAATGGAAATGCTGCAGTACCGAGAACAAACCGAAACTCCATGGATCAGTTTTACCGAAGATGTGGTATACCAACAGAATCTTAGAATTAGTCCAGAAAATTACCATCATCAAAAAGTAGTAACCAAAGACAGACTGGATGCGTTTATTGGTTTGATCGAGCTAAAGAACCAATGTAGAAATACTTATTTACTCAATTATTTTGGGGTAAAACCAGAAACAGATTGTGGCATTTGTGACATTTGCATTAAAAAGAAAAAAGGGAAATTCTCAGACCATAAATACTCCAACTATATTGAGAAAATACAGCGCTTTTGGAATTCAGGAATGCGAACCGAGGAAATCATCAATCAATTTCCGACAGATAAAAAAGAGGAAATATTAGATTTACTATCCTTCCTTTTGGATGAAGGGATTCTTTCTAAAAACTAATATATTTAGCTGGAACATATTTATACTCATCGCTGAACCGAATAATAAGCTGAACAATTGGCCCACCAATATAAGAAATGTCATTTTTTCCATTCTCAAACCCAATAAAGTAACTTAAACTCAATAGATGTTGCTTATCAGAACTATATCCTAATCCAGTCATTGCTCTTCCAAATTGCACTCCATTAAAAGCATCCGACCATCTGTAAAATAAACCGGCAGCACTGGTCATAATTAGCTGATCATTAAAAGCAATATTATGAAATAAGATATATCTAAAACCCGATCGCAGTTCTGTTCCAAATTCAATATCGGCTTGGTACTTCATTTGATGTGCCAATTGATTTTTGAATTTACTTCCAAAAAACTGTTTGTAGATAGCTCCAATTCCCGGACGCAACTCATTCCGAGTTTCTTGGACCGTAAATCTAAGGTCAGGAACAATTTCCCATTTAGCATTGGGCATGTAGGTAGCCACTCCCTCCATTAAATACGAATTCAATCTCTTCGTATTTTCATACAATCGTATTTGAAATTCACCGCTATAGCGCCAATTACCTTTTGACCAAACCGCTTTATTACTAAAGAATAATTGGTTATCCCACTTATCTATTGGTTCAACAGTTATTGAATCTTGGGCATATAAGCTACTCCCCCAACCTAATATTATAAACCAAAAGACAATTCTCACAGGTTATTTAATTTTTCGTTTTATTCCAAATCGGTAATTCAAAGAAGCCATAAATTGTGTCTTATTTTTAATAGTACCGAATTCGCTTCTGAATTGGAAACGTCTATTAATTTGCCACTGACCTCCTAAAACAAAGTTCCAGTTACGCTCTAGTCGTTTATCAAACTTGTAATGTATGGTGGAGTTGGTGAAATTTGTCAACCCATCGTAAATATCGTCTCCGTATAAATCCTTTTGCCAATCTTCCAACTCATTATACCATTTATCCATATCCCCTTGCAAGCTACCATCCCCATCTAAAGCCTCATTTAAGGCAATTTTACCCTCAGTTTTTGCATCTAGGAATTGAAATTGAGCCCCCGCCCATAAGCCGATAAACATGTCGGGCTTCTTTAATGGAATATTTTTAATAAACCGAATTCCGGCAACATTTACAAGCACAGGTTTGTTTAGTAGATTGTTTTCAGACCATGACCATGAATAATCCACGGCAACGTTAATTGGTCCTAATGGGGCTACGGCTAATAAATTAAAGCCCCAGTATTGACCTTCATTCTCAGTTGCACTGGTAATGGCAATAGGCTCTAATAGCGATACATTGGTCTTACCTTGATACTTACCAAAATAACCACCCACACTCAAAAATGGTAAAATCCAAGCGTCTCCTCTAAAGTTAAAAGTATTGACAGTTACATCAGATGGCCCAAAAACAATAAACTCACTCAGGTCATGATAATCGCCATCACTTGGAGATGCTCCGCCTGGTCTTTGAACAAACATTTCAAAGTTTTCCAGTACAATATTCTGTTTGGTATAAATATAATTTACCATTACACCTAAAGGCAAGGGTAATTTGTACCCCTTTTTATATGCTTTACCTCCTAGTATGGGTAAATGATAGGGGTATTCTTTTCCAATTTGAGAACTATCTACCCCTTGCGAAAACAATGGACTTACACCCACTAAAAATGAAAATAATATAACGTAGTAAAGATTATTCATAAAATACTTCAATAAAATTTCGTCTCCTAAAATAGACTTAAATATTAACCCTTCCTCTAAGGCTAAACATAGAAATTCCATCCTGTGTAGAAAGTCCAGGGTTTAAAATCATTTGGGCGTTTGGGGTTAGGGCAATCCGTTTTGATAATTGAATACGAGCAAAAAGCTCTCCCAAATACTGATTCTCATGAATCAAACTATTTCCATATGTATCCAAGTTAGGTTGACTCCAGTTTAATCCTAGTCCAAATAAATGGCCACCGGGTTTAGGTTGATACCCAATTCCAGTACTTACTGCCCATTCCATAAAACTACCTGCGTTCTTGGTGTAGGCTACGCGGGCAAATGGCAAATACTTTTCTTGAATATATTTGGTCATTGAAAGCACGAGCCCCCACCCTTGTTGGGTTTGCTGAAGACTACTTGCGTCTCTATGCCAATAAGTTACATGCATATTATCTAACAACATGTATTTTTTATTGCTGGTGATTCCTACTTCTATATTGGTAAAATATTCATTTTGGTTAAACAAGGTATTGAACCCATCAAACACGTTTCCCACATTTCCATTTAAATCGCCAACTCCGGCAATTGCATATATACGTTTGGTAAGCCAACCTCCTACACCAATTCCTTAATATCCATCATTAGGCACATTAACTGCCGCAGCACCCGTAGACATACTGAAATTATTGAAATGCAACCATGGACTAGCTAGCGCATAAACATCAAAGAAATCCGTGACATCTAAAAAACCAGCAACCGCAGAAATTCTACCCTTGGCGAACCGTTGTCTCCAGTAAAGGTTTTGAGTTCGATACCCCGAATCATTAAATGGTGCGGACGTCATTCCTACAAATCCAGTACTAAAGCCTAGATCTGATGGAGCAATATTTCCATATTTATGCCGGTGTTCTACCTTATAAACGATAGCGCCCGTATTTCCCTTTTTGTTATTTCGGCCAATTAACTCCCAAGAACCATATAAACGTACAATGCCACTTGATGCATTTGCCTCCCCGTAATTCGAGTTGCTCCAGTACGCCTGACTAGAATAATCAATGGCAAAAGAAAATCCTGTTTTGGCTTTTAGACTATCCTTAAATTCGAAGTATTGATCTAAAAAAGTTAATTCAAAAACCGGATGGGTTAAATACCGATCCAAGTCAATACGGTTATCTACTTGATCCTCGCTACCCAATTTAGGATTGGAATCCCATACTTGGGTATTTCCAGTAAGGGAAAAAAGCACCAGTAGAATAGATATGCTAAAAAGTAACCTTATCATTTACCATTTTTTTATTTTATTAGGTTTTCTAACCTCGCCAACTCTTTAGCCACATCAGCATTATATTTTTCTGTAGCAACTTTATCTTCTTTTTTCAAAACCTCAAACTCTGTTTTCATGCTGTTTGTAACGGGCCCTTCAGAATGATCTAAAATGCCACTCATAAACGACATTTTAAACAAAATGGTCGCAGGAAGGTTAATAACCTCCGCCAAAGTACGCCCTGTAGAAACATATGTTGCTTCATAAGTATCTACAATTCCATTAATTACAGCAACTTGTTTTTCTGCTTTTTTAATACTTCCAGAGTTAGCTCCACTTTTCTTAAATGCTTCCAGTTTAGCCGCCACCTCTTCTTTTACTTTTAAAGCGGTTATCACATTTTGTGTGGAACTCTCCGCCACATTATATAGATCCATCCAGAAATCAAATTTAGTATCAGCTTGTTTTTGGGTATAGGATTCTTTTGGGTTCATGAAAATTTCAAACTCCTGCACTTCCACCAAACCATCAACCGTTAGTTGAGCTATGTATGTACCTGGTGCTACAAATGGTGCAATGGCTGTAGCTGGTCGTTTCGGAACTGAAGTAACACGATTAATACGCATGTTCCAAACAAATTTGTTTAACCCGGCATTAAAATCATCGCCAGTTCCAAAGTTTAATTTCATTTCAGCCTTAGAGTAATTTCTTATTTCCTTACCGTCTTCATCTAAAATTGCCAAGCTAATATCTGTAGGTTCTTTAGCCAGCCTGAAATACATTACTGGGCCCAATGGTTTTGGATCACCCGCGTCTAAAAATTTACGTTTACGCTCTCCGTTTACTGGAACAAATTCTTCTTCATAATAAGTTAAACCCGGACGCATATTTTGAACAAAATAATTTTTCTTATCTCCAGGATCTCCACCTGGCACATAATCCATCCACCAGATGTAACCAAAACGGGTATGATTTGGAATAGGGTATAAGGTTACTTCCTTTTCTTCCTTTTCCGCACGTAAAGGGGTCAGGTCATCCATAATCCAAAAACCACGTCCGTTGGTTGCAATGACTAAATCTTCATTTTTCAAAACCATATCTACCACCGGTACCGCAGGCAGGTTCGCTTTCAGTTTGTTCCATGATTGGCCGTCATTTATGGAATAGTATACTCCCGTTTCTGTACCTACATACAACATTCCTTTACGAATCTTGTCTTCTCTTATGGTTCTAGTTATTTCTGATTGCGGAAAATTTGCAGAAAGGTTGGTCCATGTTTTTCCATAATCCGTGGTTTTATAGATGTACGGGTTATAATCATCATAGGTATTGAAATTTGAGAATACCACGTAAGCTGTTGCCGCATCAAACGGAGACGGTTCAATTTCGTATACTTGGGAAAACTCTGGAAGTGCCTTATCTAAAATAGAAACGTCTTCCCAACTATCTCCCCCATTTTGAGTGATGAAAATTTTACCATCATCTGACCCCGACCAAAGTAGGCCTTGTTTTACAGGAGATTCAGTCAATCGCTTAATGGTACTGTGAATTTCTTGTCCAAAATATTCGGATAACCAATCCGTTCCAGTAATTTTTTGACGCACCTCAATATCATTGGTTAAGTCTTCGCTAATTACCTCCCAATTTAATCCCTCATCTGTAGTTTTAAAAACAACGTTTCCGCCTAAATAAATGGTTTTAGCATCATGGGGAGAAACCAAGAATGGAGTATCCCAATTGAATCGGTATTTTAAGTCATGTCCATTTAATCCAAACAGAGGCACGGGCCATACCGATCGAACTTCATTTTGACCCGTAGCAATATTATTTACCGTAAACGGGGCTCCACTTCCAAAAGGGGCACCACCGGAAATATTGTAAACAATGTTTGGGTCTTCAGGATTCGGAATTACACTACTAATTTCTCCGTTTCCTATCAAGGTGGTTTCGTAACCTGAAATTCCACCCCAACGGGATGCACTTGGTATTTTGTAAGCTAATAAATCTTGTACACTCCCGTATACATTATACGGAAAGTCGTTGTCTACATTTACTCGGTACAGTTGTGAAATCTTTTGGGTGTATTGCCCCGACCATGTTTTACCTCCGGTCATAGAAACTTGGCATCTCCCATCATTGGTAGCAATCATTCTATTTGGATCTTTATTATCAATCCAAACATCATGAAAATCATCTTTAATCCCTGGTTCTAAACCCCATGTTATCCCTCCATTTTCCGACATAAACATTCGGTTGTTCGGACACCATAATTCATTTGCATCCAATGGGCTTGCATAAATATGAGAGTAATAGAATGGTCGGCCAATTATCTGGAAATAATTAGAAACAAATTCCCAGTTTTCGCCTAAATCATTAGAAACATATAACCCTGCTTTTGTTTCGGAATCAATTAGAGCATATACCTTTTTTGAATTCGCTGCCGACATGGTTAACCCCGTTCTTCCACGACCTCCTTCTGGTAATCCCTTGGCATAGGTAATTTCCTTTCAGTTCTCACCTCCATCGGTAGATTTCCACATGCCACTTTCAGGTCCGCCAGTAGTTGGCCCCCACGCTTTACGTTCAAATTTCCATACAGCTGCAAATAATTCTTCCGGATTAGATGGATTCATTACCAAATCAATAACCCCTGCCTTGTCACTTTTATACAATACTTTCTTCCAAGTCTTTCCTCCATCAACTGTTTTATACACTCCACGGTCCTCATTAGGTCCAAACGCATGGCCATAAGCACCAACGTAAACTATATCTGGATTGGTAGGATGCACTCTAACTTGAGAAATGTGATGCGTTTCTTCTAAACCCAAATGAGTCCATGTTTTTCCTCCATCGCTAGTTTTATACACACCATCTCCCCAAGATACATTACTACGCATTTGAGGTTCACCCATACCTACGTACATAATGTCTGGGTTAGATTCTGAAATCTCCATAGCCCCAATATTTCCAGATTTGAAATAGGCATCGCCTACGGGTTCCCAATAAGCACCGGCATCTTCGGTTTTCCAAAGACCATTACTCGCTCCGAAATAAAACTCATTGGATTTGGTGGTTGACCTAAAACAACGGATCCTCTATTTCCAACAATAGGGCCAATAAAACGCCATTCTAGGGCGTCTAAATTAGCGTTTCTATTCTGGGAAAAGCTAATAAAAGTTGAACTTAACAAACAAAGGACTAATAGCAGTTTTATTGATTTCATAGTATTGTAGTTTAAGGAGTAAAACTATATAATAATAATCGCATTAGTATTAGTAATAATAATAATGTGGATTATTAAAGTGCCATTTTTATATGCTCTAAATGCTGTCTCTTATACACATCTGACGCTGCCGACGATCTACTCTGTGTAG